>JANLPD010000546.1:0-12446 GCA_031367045.1 Frankiales bacterium
CTGGAGCGAGAACTCCACCTGGCACTCCCGGCAGCGTCGTAGGTGCAGCCCCACCAGCCGCCGCCGCAGCACCGGCAGCGAGCGGTCGACGTACGACGGCAACTGCGACTGCACCTCGTTACACATGCGGCTCATGCGCCCACCAGCTCCCTCAACCGTGCGTGTGCCCGGTGCAGTCGCACCTTCACCGCGCCCTCGGTGCAGCCGAGGACCTCGGCCGTCTCCTTGGTGGACAAGCCCTGCACGTCGCGCAGGACGACGACCTGGCGGGCCTCCTCGGGCAGCTTCGTCAGAGCCGTTGCCGTGCGGGTCGCGAGGTCGGACTGCTCCGCCCGTTCCTCCGGACCCGCGTCGCCGGAGAGCAACTCATCCGGCAGGAAGTCCAGCGCCCCCGCGCTCTGGCCCCGCGCGCGCACATCGCCTCGTCGTCGCAGCGCCGTCATGCAGGTATTAACGGTGATGCGGTGCAGCCAGGTGCCGAAGGCCGACTCGCCGCGAAAGGCCAGGACCGACCGGACGACCCGTAGGTAGACCTCCTGCGTCGCGTCCGCTGCGTCGGATGGGTCGCCGAGCAGTCGGCGGCACAACGCGTAGACGTCGGTGTAGGTCCCCCGGATGAGGTCGTCCATCGCACCGCGCTCGCCGCGCTGGACAGCGCGGACCAGCGCCGGGTCGACGTTCACAGCAGCAGTCTGCCCGCCCGTGCAGAACGAAGCTGTAACCAACGGAGCTGTCTCGGGTCCAACGAGGTGAGCGGGGCAAGGCGCCCCGCCGACCGCACCACAGGAGTGGTGGACATGTACGCCTTCGTCGTCTTCCTCGGGCTCGCCCTCGGGCTCACCGTCGTCATGCAGGTCATCGACGAGCTGCTTCCGCTCAAGGCACCGGCTGCTCTGAGCCGCACCATCGGCGTTGCGCTCGCCATCGGTTTCGCTTGGGCCCTGGACTACTCGGTCTTCACAGCGTTCGGCCAGGACCTCCGGGCCCAGTGGATGCACCCGGTCGCGACCGGTCTGGCCCTCGTCGGTGGTGGCGAATTCGTCCGCTCGCTCGTCCAGGCGCTGGCGCACCGTCCTGGTGAGACGCCGGTCGAGGTCGCACCCGCGCATCACGTCCGCGCCGCCTAGCCAGCCACAGCGAGCCCGGCCCTTCGCGCGAGGGGCCGGGCTCGCGTCGTACCGTCAACGCATGGACCGCGAGCAGATCAAGGCGACGTACCTACGACCCGCGGGGGAACGACCCGCGAGCAGTGCCCGCGGACTGCACCACGCGGCCCTGGTGAGCAGCGACGTCGAGGCGACGGTGCGCTTCTACCAAGGGGTGCTGGAGTTCCCGCTGACGGAGGTCATCGACAACCGCGACTACGCGGGGTCGACACACTTCTTCTTCGACATCGGCAACAGCAACCTGCTCGCGTTCTTCGACTTCCCCGGGCTGGACCTCGGCCCCTACAAGGAGGTGCTCGGCGGGCTGCACCACGTCGCGATCAGCGTCGAGCCAGAGCGTTGGAAGCACCTGGTCGGCAAGCTGGCCGAGGCCGGCGTCGAGCACACCGTGCACAGTGAGGTGTCGTGCTACTTCACCGATCCGGACGGTGCGCGCATCGAGATCATCGCCGATCCGTTGGGACAGATGTACGGCGACCGGGTGCTCTGAGCCGCAAGCCCGGCTTATCAGCCTGACCCGCCAGCTCAGTGCTTGGCGTCGGGGTCGCCGACGTGGTCGAGCGCGTGCGGGTTGTCGACGTAGCGCTGGCGGGACGCCACGACCTCGTCCTCGGCCTCGGTCCGGCCGACCCAGGCGGCTCCCTCGACCGACTTGCCGGGCTCGAGGTCCTTATAGACCTCGAAGAAGTGCTGGATCTCCAGCCGGTCGAACTCCGGGACATGGAAGATGTCCTGCAGGTGCGACTGGCGCGGGTCGCCGACCGGCACACAGAGCAGCTTCTCGTCCGGGCCGGCCTCATCGGTCATCCGGAACATACCGATCGTGCAGCAGCGGATCTGGCAGCCGGGAAAGGTCGGCTCGTCGAGAAGCACCAGCGCGTCGAGCGGGTCGCCGTCGCCACCTAGCGTGTCCTCGACGAAGCCGTAGTCCGAGGGGTATCGGGTGCTGGTGAACAGCATCCGGTCAAGCCGGATCCGCCCGGTGGTGTGGTCGACCTCGTACTTGTTGCGCTGCCCCTTGGGGATCTCGATGGTGACGTCGAACTCCACGGGTGCTCCTGCAGTCTTCTTCTGGTCGGTCGGCAAGGCGCATAGTGTCGCGCACGGTGAGACGGCCTTGCCGGGAAGGGTGATGTGTTCCGGCACACAGGCGCCAAACTGCTCCTTCTGCTGGTGGTAGTTGCCCTCACCGGTGGCGGCGCAGCGCTCGTGCTCTCCGGCCACGGTGGGCAGCCGGCCCGCACACCCCCGGTGAGTGCGGGCAGCCCGACCCCTGACCCGAGCCGCCCCCCACTCCTTGCTTCATTGCCCTCCAGCAGCACCGTGCCCACCGCTGCGGGCCTGCAGCGGGTCCTGGCCGCCGGGTTCCGCGACCCCAGGCTCGGCGCGCCGCCAGCGTTCTCGATCGTGGACGTCGAGAGCGGCCAGGTCCTGCTCTCGGGACGGCCAGGCGTGGGGGTCGTCCCGGCTTCCACTGCCAAGATCGCGACGGCTGTCGCTGTCCTGTCGGCCACGGACCCGGGTCAGCGGCTCGCGACGACTGTCCTTGCCGGCCCGGCCCCGGGCGACGTGGTCCTGGTCGGCGGCGGTGACCCGACGCTGGCTGGTCCGCGCGCTCCCGCCGCGGCCTTCGGCCCGGCCCGGCTTGCCGACCTGGCTCGTCAGGTGCGCGCCGGCCTGGGCGCGACGGTCGTCAAACGCGTCCTGGTCGACGACAGCTTGTTCACCGGCCCCCTGACCGGTCCGGAGTGGAAGCCCGATTACGTCGGCTCCGGCGATGTCGCCCGCGTCATGGCGCTGTCGGTCGATGGCGGCCGGGTGCAGCCGGGCCAGGCGCCGAGGGTGGCCGACCCGGCACTCGCTGCGGGACGCGCCCTCGCGTCAATGCTCCGGACCAGTGCCGCCGTTGCTGTTTCCGTCGGACGCGGACGTGCCGCGCCGGGCGCTGCGCAGCTCGGTGTGGTCCTCAGCCCGCGGATCCCGGTGCTCGTCGAGCAGATGCTCGAGCGCAGCGACAACGACCTCGCGGAGGCCCTCAGCCGGCAGGTCGCCCTCGCCCGAGGTTTGCCGCCGTCCTTCGCAGGGGGGGCCCAGGCGGTTGCTGCCGTCCTGGCCGAGCTGGCTGTCCCGGGCGTTTCTGGCGGCGTTGACCTGCAGGACGGCAGCGGGCTGTCGCGGAATGACCGGGTCCGGCCCGCGGCCGTGGCAGCGCTGCTTGTGCGGGCCGCTTCGAGTGAGCGGCTGCGGCCGCTGCTGACCGGGCTGCCGGTCGCCGGGTTCGACGGGACCCTGGCCGAGCGGTTCCGGTCGCCGGCGACCCTGCCTGCGGCCGGGATCGTCCGGGCCAAGACCGGCACTCTGGAGGGCGTCAGCGCGCTGGCCGGCCTGGTCCGGACCCGGGACGGCCGGCTGCTCGCCTTCGACCTCACCGCAGACGGGGTGGCCCTTGGTGCGACGTGGGGTGCGGAGGCGGCCCTCGACGCTCTGGCCGCCGCCCTTGCCTCGTGCGGCTGTTCCTGACCGGCGCACGTACCCTCGGCCGATGGGCAGCCCCATCGACTATGACCTCGCCGTGCGCACAGCCGCGCGACTCGCCCCCCCACCACCGAAGATCAGCTGGGCGGAGGCAGCCCAGGTCGTCGACGAGCTGCGCGGCCTCGCCGTTGAGGCGGAGGAGCACGTCCGGTCGGTAACCGGTCTGGTCCCGCCCGGCCCGGTGCTTGCGGCCACCGTCGTCGACCGGCCCGGCTGGGCAGCTGCCAACGTCGCCGGTTTCGCGGTCGTCCTGGAGCCGCTCGCCCACCTGCTCGTCGCCAAGCAGCCGAACGCGCTCGCCGGGGCGGTGACCGCCCGGGTGACGGGCGTTCAGATGGGCAGCGTCCTGGCCTGGCTGTCGGGCAAGGTCCTTGGCCAGTACGAGGTCTTCCTGCCCGAGCAAGGCACCGGCCGATTGGTCCTCGTCGCGCCGAATATCGTCGAGACCGAGCGCAAACTGGGCGTCGACCCGCACGACTTCCGGCTCTGGGTGGCGCTGCACGAGGTCACCCACCGCACCCAGTTCACCGCTGTTCCATGGCTGCACGCCCACGTGCGGAGCGAGGTCTCCGCGCTGATCACGGCCGCCAAGCTCGATGACCCGACGGCGCTGGTCGGCCGCTTCAAGACAGCTCTGACCGGCCTGCCCAGAGGGGGCTCGCTCGTGGAGCTGCTGCAGAGCCCCGAGCAGAAGCAGGTCCTGGACCGGGTGACCGGCTTCATGTCGCTGCTCGAGGGCCACGCCGAGCACGTCATGGACGGTGTCGGCCCTTCCGTCGTACCAAGTGTGCGCACCATCCGCTCGCGCTTCCAGGAGCGACGGGCCGAGCGGGGCGGTTCGCTCGACCGGGTCCTGCGCCGCGTGCTGGGCCTGGACCTCAAGGCGCTGCAGTACGCCGAGGGCAAGCGCTTCGTGGACGCCGTCGTGGACGCCGTCGGGATGGCCGGCTTCAACCGGGTGTGGGAGTCGCCCTCGACGCTGCCGAGCCGCGTCGAGATCACCGACCCGGGTGCTTGGCTGCGCCGCGTCCACGGATCGGACGCCGCCAGCGCATGAGCGGCCCGCCGTCCGCGACGGCCGAGGTCCGGGTGGCGGTACGCCGGTGCGTGGCGGACCTGTCCCCTGACACCCTTGTGCTCGCAGCCGTGTCGGGCGGTGCCGACTCGCTGGCCCTGGCCGTCGCACTCGCCTTCGAGCGACCCGGCTCGGCGGCCCTGGTCGTCGACCACGCCCTGCAGGCCGGATCGGCCGAGGTCGCTGCCCGTGCAGCCCAGGTGTGCACCGGTCTGGGCCTGACCGCCACGGTCCTGACCGGCTCCGGTGAGCAGTCCGGTGAGCAGTCCGGGGGGCCGGCCGGGGGGCCGGGCCCGGAGGGGCGGGCGCGCGCGCTCCGATATGCGCTGCTCGAGCGGGCGGCACTCGAGCGGGGGGCTGCGACGGTCCTACTCGGCCACACGCTGGACGACCAGGCGGAAACTGTCCTGCTTGGACTCGCCCGCGGTGCAGGAGCCCGGTCGCTGTCCGGCATGGCCCGCACCCGCGGCCTATGGCGGCGCCCGCTGCTGGGGGTCCGGCGCGCGCAGACCCGCCAGGTCTGCCTCGAGGCCGGCGTCGCGCCATGGGAGGACCCGCACAACGCCGACCCGGCCTACGCCCGCGTCCGGGTTCGGACCGACCTCCTGCCTGCCTTTGAGGCTGCGCTCGGCCCTGGGATCGCCGAGGCGCTCGCCCGCACCGCCGACCAGCTGCGTGAGGACGCGGACGCCCTGGACGCCCTCGCGGAAGGAACCGGCGACGTGGCGAGGTTGGCCGCCCTTTCGCCGGCGCTGCGGGCCCGCGCGGTGAAGCGGTGGGCCGAGCAGGGCTGCGGGCGGTCGGTGACCCACGCCCAGGTGGCCGCGCTTCGGGCGCTCGTGGAGGACTGGCGGGGGCAAGGACCGGTCGCCCTGCCAGGAGGCGTGCTGGTCCGTCGTACCGGCTCGTTTCTGGTCGTTCTACGAGACGACTAGCCTTGCGCCTCGTGACCTCGCGGGTGCTGCCAGAGATCGACGAGGTGCTGATCTCCGAGGAGCAGATCCGCGTCAAGGTGGCCGAGCTCGCGGCCACGATCGACGCCGACTACGCCGGTCGCGAGATCCTGCTCGTCGGCGTCCTGAAGGGCGCGGTGATGGTCATGGCCGACCTCGCCCGGGCGCTTGTGACGCCGGTCTCGATGGAGTTCATGGCGGTCTCCTCCTATGGCTCGTCGACGAGCAGCAGCGGCGTGGTCCGGATCTTGAAGGACCTCGACAAGGACATCGCCAACAAGCACGTCCTGGTCGTCGAGGACGTCATCGACTCCGGGCTCACGCTGTCCTGGCTGCTGCGCAACCTGCACTCCCGCCAGCCGGCGACCGTCGAGGTATGCGCGCTGCTGCGCAAGCCCGAGGCGTTCAAGGTCGACGTGGTCGTGAAGTACGTCGGATTCGACATCAAGAGCGAGTTTGTCGTCGGCTACGGCCTGGACTACGCCGAGCGCTACCGGGACCTTCCTTACATCGGCCGGCTCAAGCCTGAGGTGTACCGCGCCTGACTGGCGGAACACCGTCAGGAGGGTGACCGTTGTGCCCTATGGCGGCACCGGGCCCCGGTGTACCGTCGTGATCCATCTGCCGTCAGGAGGGACGGGGCAGACAGCCCCGCGTCGATGAACCTCAAGCGCTTCTCCCGTGGACCTTTCCTGTACGTGATCCTCGGCCTGCTGGTCCTGCTCGTCTTCGGGTCGGTCTTCAGCGGGGACGGGGGCTACAAGAAGGTCGACACGTCGGCTGTGCTCCAGGCGATCGCCAACGGGGAGGTCAAGAGCACCAAGAAGGACCCGGTCCTGGTGCTCGACAAGGAGCAACAGATCAAGCTCCAGCTGAACGACGGGGTGAAGATCGACGGCTCGTCCAAGATCCAGGCCTCCTACCTGCTGGACCAGCAAGTTCAGATCGCGGTCGCGTTGAAGGACGCGAAGGTGGTCTATGACGTGAAGGTCACGCGCGAGAACGTCCTCGTCTCGCTGCTGTTCAACCTGCTGCCGTTCATCATTCTGCTGGGCCTGCTGTTCTTTTTCATGAACCAGATGCAGGGCGGCGGTTCGCGCGTCATGCAGTTCGGCAAGTCCAAGGCCAAGCTGGTCACCAAGGACACCCCCAAGACCACCTTCGCCGACGTCGCGGGCGCCGACGAGGCGATCGAGGAGCTCACCGAGATCAAGGAGTTTCTCGAGACGCCGGCCAAGTTCCAGGCGATCGGGGCGAAGATCCCCAAGGGCGTGCTGCTCTATGGGCCGCCCGGGACCGGCAAGACCCTGCTTGCGCGCGCCGTCGCTGGTGAGGCGGGCGTTCCGTTCTACTCGATCTCCGGCTCGGACTTCGTCGAGATGTTCGTCGGCGTCGGCGCGAGCCGCGTCCGCGATCTGTTCGAGCAGGCCAAGGCCAACGCCCCGGCGATCATCTTCGTCGACGAGATCGACGCTGTCGGCCGCCACCGCGGGGCCGGCCTGGGCGGCGGTCACGACGAGCGCGAGCAGACCCTCAACCAGATGCTGGTGGAGATGGACGGCTTCGACGTCCGGGGCGGCGTGATCATGATTGCCGCCACGAACCGTCCCGACATCTTGGACCCGGCCCTGCTGCGCCCGGGACGGTTCGACCGCCAGATCGCGGTCGACCGCCCCGACATGCTGGGCCGCCGCCAGATCTTGGAGGTGCACGCCAAGGGCAAGCCGATGGCCGATGGCGTCGACCTACAGGTCATCGCCCGCCGGACCCCGGGTTTTACCGGCGCCGACCTGGCCAACGTCGTCAACGAGGCTGCCTTGCTGACGGCCCGCACCGGGGCGAAGCAGATCACCCTGCCGGTTCTGGAGGAGTCGATCGACCGCGTCATGGCCGGCCCGCAGCGCCGCACCCGACTGATGAACGACAAGGAGAAGAAGGTGACCGCCTACCACGAGGCCGGTCACGCCCTTGTCGCCCACGCGTTGCCCAACACCGACCCGGTGCACAAGATCACGATCCTGCCCCGTGGCCGAGCTCTCGGGTACACGATGGTCCTGCCCGAGGAGGACAGGTACTCCCAGTCGCGGGCTGAGCTGCTCGACACGCTCGCCTTTGCGATGGGCGGCCGCGCGGCAGAGGAGCTGGTCTTCCACGACCCCACGACGGGCGCGAGCAACGACATCGAGAAGGCCACCGCGATCGCCCGGGCCATGGTTACCCAGTACGGCATGAGCGAGCGGCTCGGTGCGGTGAAGTTCGGTCAGGAGTCGGGCGAGGTCTTCCTCGGCCGCGACATGGGCCACCAGCGTGACTACTCCGAGGAGGTCGCCGCCCAGGTCGACGCCGAGGTGCGGGTCCTCGTCGAGGGGGCCCACCACGAGGCCTGGGAGATCCTGGTGGAGTACCGCGACGTCTTGGACGACATGGTGCTCAAGTTGCTCGACCAGGAGACGCTGACCAAGGACGAGGTCGCCGAGATCTTTGCGCCGGTGACCAAGCGGGCCGAGCGCCAACACCCGACCGCCAACGGCCGGCGCACGCCCGATGGGCGCCCGCCGGTGCTCACGCCGGCCGAGCTCGCAGTCCTGGGCCCGGCCGAGCTGGAGGACCTCGCGCGTGGCCGGGTCAAGATCACGAAATCGGCCGTCCAGCGACGCACCAGCCCGAGTGAAAGCCCGGCGGGCTCGCGCGCCTCGGTCAACCGCGAGGCGACCGAGCCGACCACTCGCGCGACGCCGCCCCCGGCCCGTCAGCCCCACCGGGCGACCGGGACCGACCCGGCGTCGTAGGGGCCCGCGTGGGCTTCGACGCCGCGCGGGCGGAGGCTGCCGTCCGTGAGTTGCTGCTCGCGGTCGGGGAGGACCCGGATCGTGACGGCCTGCGGGCCACCCCGGCCCGGGTCGCCCGGATGTACGCCGAGGTGCTGTCCGGCCTGCACGCCGAACCCGCGGACCTGCTCACCACGGAGTTCGACGAGCGGCACGACGAGCTGATCATCGTGCGTGGCATCGAGCTGTACAGCCTGTGCGAGCACCACCTGCTGCCTTTCCACGGGCTCGCCCATGTCGGCTACATCCCGGGCCACCACGGCCGGATCACCGGTCTGTCCAAGCTGGCCAGAGTCGTTGACCTCTATGCCCGGCGCCCTCAGGTGCAGGAGCGGCTGACCGCCCAGGTCGCCGACGCTCTCGTCGAGCGGCTCGACCCGCGCGGCGTGATCGTCGTGGTCGAGGCCGAGCACTTGTGCATGTCGATGCGCGGCGTCCGCAAGCCCTCCGCGCGGACCGTCACCTCCGCGGTCCGCGGCGCCTTGAAGGACTCCGCGGTGACCCGCTCGGAGGCGATGAGCCTCATCCTCGGCCGGTGACCCGGCTGGTGCGCGGCTTCGGGGACCTGGGCCGGACCCGCGTGATGGGCGTCGTGAACGTCACCCCCGACTCGTTCAGCGACGGCGGCGAGCACGCGGGCACAGCCGCGGCCGTCGCGCACGGTCTTGGCTTGCGCGCACAGGGCGCCGACCTGGTCGATGTCGGTGGCGAGTCCACGCGCCCCGGGGCCCAGCGGGTGACGCTCGAGGAGGAGCTCGCTCGGGTGCTGCCCGTCATCCGGGCCCTCGTCGCCGAGGGGATCATCGTCTCGGTCGACACCAGCCGGGCCGAGGTCGCGCGCGCCGCCCTCGACGCCGGCGCGCTCATGGTCAACGACGTGTCGGCCGGCCGGGACCCGGACCTGCTCGCTATGGTCGCCGACGCCGGGGTGGCCTACATCGCGATGCACAGCCGAGGTCCCAGCGTCGACATGGCGTCGCGGGCGGTCTACACCGACGTCGTGGCCGAGGTGCTGGTGGAGCTGCAGCAGCGCGCCGACGCCGCCCGGGTCGCCGGTGTCGCGGCCGACCTCCTGCTGCTCGACCCGGGCCTCGGGTTTGCCAAGACGGCCCAGCACAACTGGCAGCTTGTCGCGGCCCTGCCGGCCTTTGCCGCGCTGGCTCCGCTTGTTGTCGGGGCGTCCCGCAAAGCGTTCCTCGGAACTCTGCTGGCATCGGGCCCGGCGGCTCGTTCGCCCAAGGGCCGCGACGGTGCGACAGCAGCCCTCACCGTCCTCGCCGCCCAGGCCGGCGCATGGGGCGTGCGCGTCCACGACGTTGCCTCGAGCGCCGACGCGGTGCGCGTCGTCGCCGCCGTAGAGTTGGTCCGATGACCGATCCGGTGTTGCTGGCCGAGATCGAGGCGGCCAACACGGCGCTCTACGCCGCCTTCGAGACCGCAGACGTCGACGCGATGCAGGCACTGTGGGACGACGAGGAGCCCGACGCTGTCGTCTGCGTCCACCCCGGCTGGCCGATGCTGCGCGGCCGCAGCCGGGTGCTCCGCTCGTGGTCGGCCGTCATGGCGTCCACGTCGTACATCCAGTTCTTCCTGACCGACGTGCAGGTGCACGTGATGGGCGAGGTGGCCGTCGTGACGTGCGTCGAGAACGTCCTCACTGCTATCACCGAGGAGGTGGGCGGAAACGCCGCGGTCGTGGCGACAAACGTCTTCGTCCGACGCGACGGGGTCTGGCGGCTGCAGGTGCACCATGGCTCTCCGGTGCTGGGCCGGTTCGAAGAGGTGGGCTGATGGACCGGCCGGCCGCCGACCGCATCGCCTTGAAAGGCCTGCGGGTGAGGGGCTTCCACGGCGTCCTGCCCTCCGAGCGCGTCACCGGCCAGGACTTCGTGGTCGATGTCTGCCTCGAGGTCGACGTTCGTGACGCGGCCGCGAGTGACGACCTGGCCGACACGGTCGACTATTCCGCGCTGGCGGAGGACCTGGCAGCGGTCATCGAGGGGGAGCCGGTCGACCTGCTCGAGACCCTCGCCACCCGGCTCGCCGCCGCCTGCCTGGCCCTCGATGGGGTCCGGACCGTCGAGCTCACCGTGCACAAGCCGCAGGCGCCGGTCGGGCTGGCCTTCCAGGATGTCTCGGTCACAGTGGTGCGTCCGTGACGGCCGTCCTCGCGCTGGGCTCCAACCTGGGGGACCGGCTGGCCGCCCTGCTGCTCGCGGTCGAGATCCTGCGGCCCTTCAAGGTGTCCTCTGTCTGGGAGACGACGCCGGTCGGCGGGGTGGAGCAAGGGGACTTCCTCAACGCCGTCGTGCTTGCCGACCTCCCGGCTGCGCAGGCGTGGTCGCTGGCCCAGAGCGCCGAACGGGCGGCGGGTCGCACGCGCGAGTTCCGGTGGGGTCCGCGCACCCTGGACGTCGACCTGGTGTGGGCCGAGGGCTGGGACGGCGAGCTGGACCCGGAGCTGGACCTGCCCCACCCACGGGCCCACGAGCGGGCGTTCGTCCTGCTGCCGTGGCTGGAGGTCGACCCCGACGCCGTCCTGCCCGGCCGTGGCCGGGTCGACCTGCTCGCAGCGAGTCTTGACACCTCCGGCGTCCACCGCCGGGACGACCTGGCGCTTTCATGAGGCCCACCCGGGTCGCCGAGCTGATCGGCACCGCCGTCGCTCTCGCGCTCCTCGCCTACTTCCTGGCTGCCGCGGCCTACGCCTCGCTGCCCAAGCTCCCGGCCCTTGCGCCGCTGAGCATCGCGCTGCTTGCAGCGGCTGAGGGGATCATGGCCAAAGTCGTCTCCGACCGGCTTTCCCAGCGGCGGGACGAGAGAGGCAGACCGCTCGGCCGGCCGCTCCACCCGATGCAGGTGGCCCGCGCAGCCGTGCTGGCCAAGGCGTCCTCAGTCCTCGGGGCGGTGATCGGCGGTGCCTACGTCGGCTTCTTCGCCTGGACGTTCCCGAGGCGCGACCAGACCGCTGCCTTCTCCGACGACGCCCGCGTCTCGGTCATCTGCGCGCTCGCCTCGGGGGCGCTCGTCGTCGCGGCCCTCCTGCTCGAGCGCTCCTGCCGGACGCCGGAGCCGCCAGAGCAGACCAACGGTTTAAGGTCGCGTACGTGACCGACACCCTGGAAGAGCTGACGACAGATGAGCTCCGCGAGCGGGCCTTTGACAAGGCGCGCAAGGCGCACGACGTCGGCTTCTTCTGGGACCTCGTCAAGCACCTGCGGTCCGCTCGGGCGATCGCCGCCGAGGACGGCAGCGCGGGGAGCATCACCGGGACGCTCGCCGAGCTTGTCGAGATGGTCCGCGAGCTGGGCGGTCACTCCCTCGGTGACGAAGAGCCCCTGCTGCGGGCCCGCTTCCTGGACTACCTTCGCGCCGCCTAGCCCGGGGCCCGGGGCCGCCGCCCCCCGGCGCCGCCGCATGCCGGCGCCGCAGCATGATCAGGGGCGTTGATCGCGGGTACCAGCGGATTCGGAGCCGTGATCACAGGCCCTGATCATGCAGGATCGACCAAATCGGCGGCCATCGGCCAGCATCGGCAAGCTGGCGCGACCTGGCCAAGCGGATTCTCGACCGGCGCGGACACGATGATCTTGCGACCCGCGGCGGCTTGATCAACGTGTCCGAGACGAGCGGGGCAGCGTCCCCGGCGCGGACACAATGACCTTGCTCTGCGGTAGCTGGCCTTGCTCACCCGCGCGAACGCTCACCCGCGCGAACGCTCACCCGCGCGAACGCTCACCCGCGCGAGAGAGGGTCACCTAGTTCGCCGGCATCGACAGGCACCGGCAGCACGTTGCCCCGGGGGGCCAGCGGGCAGGCCCAGCGCTCGTCGTAGGCACAGGACGGTGGGTAGAGGAAGTTCAGGTCGACTACCAGGTCGTCCCCGACC
>JANLPD010000581.1:0-2072 GCA_031367045.1 Frankiales bacterium
CGGGTGGTCACCACCTACCTGCATGGCCCCGTGCTTGCCCGCAACCCCGCGTTCGCAGACTGGTTGCTCGAGCGGGTCCGTGGAACGCCGCTCGAGCCGCTCCCGCCGGGCCCGTCCCAAGCCCAGCATGCCGAACGGACAGCGCTCGCCTGATCGGCCCCGCCCCTGGGGGCCGAGCGCCGTCAGCTCGCCGGGTCGACGGTGGTGGTGGACCGGACGGCGGGCAGGCGCAGTCGGAGACGGGCGCCACCGAGCGGGGAATCCAGGACCTCCAGGTCGCCGCCGTGCCTGCGGGCCGTGTCTCGTGCGAGGGACAGTCCTAGCCCGGACCCGCCATCGGGACGGGCCCGGGCGACGTCCAGGCGAACCCAGCGGTCAAAGACCCGATCCCTGTCTGCCGCGGGGATTCCTGGGCCGTCGTCGTCCACAGTCAGAACGGCGTCGTCGCCGGCCCGAGAGGTAGTTACGCGCACGGTCGCGGCGTGCTGACGGGCATTGCTGACCAGGTTCTCGACGAGCCGGCCCAGTGCGAAGGCTTCGCCTTGGACGAGCACCGCCTCGCCGTCGGCGTGCGCGAGCTCTTGCAGGTCCACCACTGCCGGGCGCAGGGGGTAGCCCGCTTCGAGGCGAGCGAGAGCCAGGAGATCGTCGGCGAGCCGGCCCAGCCGCTCGGTGTCATGGCTCAGGTCTCGAAGCAGCTCGGGGATGTCGAGGTCGGCCGGGTGCGCCTGGGCGACCTCGAGCTGGACCCGCAGGCTCGCGACCGGTGACCGCAGCTCGTGTGCCGCATCCGATACAAAGGACTCCTGCTGCGCGAGAAGTCGGCGCTGCACCCCGAGCAGCTCGTTGAGCGTCTGCGCCAGTCGGGAGATCTCATCGTCATTGGCGGGAACCGGAAGCAGCGTGGGACGGCGCAGCTCCGGGGGATGGCGGACCAGCTGGCCGGCGGCTGCCCGCAAGAGTTCGACCGGCCGCAGGGCGAGGCCGGCCACCCACCAGACCAGCAGTGTCACGGCCAGGACGAGCAGTGGGACGACGAACAGCAGGACCACGCGCAGGGCCCGAAGGGCACGCCGTACGTCGCCGAGCGGAGCAGCGACCACGACGTAGAAGGTCTTGCCCTCAAAGGATGCCGTTTGCACGCGAAGGCGGAGTGGCACGCCCGCGTAGGAACCCTCCTCGTCGGTGCGCGTCGTTCGCTGCGTTCGGTGCGGGATCTCAGTCAGCGGTTGGATCCGGCTGGCTGACGGGGTGGCCGCGACGACGCTGCCATCGCCGGCGATCACCTGCACCAGGAGCGGTGAGCCGGCTGGAGCGGGCAGCGTCGCCGGGAGCTGTCCGGATGACACCAGACCGATGATGGCCTCGGCCTCCCGCTCGGTCTGGGCATCAAGGTCGTGCAGCCGACCCGCGGAGAACACCGCCGTCACGGCGACGGTGCCGACGACGAGCGCCAGCGCCACCGGGATTGCGGCCGACAGGGCGATGCGGGCCCGGACGCTCCGGCTGGCCCACCAGCGCCGGCCACTCACCCGGCCACCCCTGGTCCCATCCGATACCCCCCGCCGCGCACGGTCAGGACGGCCTCGCGACCAAGTTTTCGACGCAGATAGCCGACGTAGACCTCCACGACGTTCGGGTGGGTGTCGGGGTCTGCGTCGAAGACCCGCTCGAGCAGCTCGAGCTTGCTGACGACGATGTTCTGGTGGCGCATCAGGTACTCGAGCAACCGGAGCTCTCGGGGGGTCAGGTCCACGGACCGCTCGCCGACCTGCGCAGCGCGCCTTGCGATGTCGAGGATGATCCCGCCGGCGGAGAGCGTCTTCGGTGCCGGGTCACGGGCCCGTCGGGCGAGCGCGTTCAGCCGCGCAACAAGCACGAGGTAGGAGAAGGGCTTCACCAGGTAGTCGTCCGCGCCGAGGTCGAGGGCGTCGGCGAGGTCGTACTCGCCGTCCTTCGCCGACAGCATGATCACCCTCGTGGCCTGATCGCTGATCCGGAGCCTTTTGAGGACCTCGTAGCCGGAGAGCCCGGGCAGCATGATGTCGAGCACAACGGCATCGAAGGTCGAT
>JANLPD010000588.1:0-8624 GCA_031367045.1 Frankiales bacterium
CCTGGCAGCGCACATCGTCGTCGCCCGCGAGCGGTTGCCGCGGGTCGTGCTCGGCGACCGGGCGCTGCGCGAGGTGACGACCGTGTGCGCCGCCTTCGACGTGGACGGCCTGCGCGCCGACCTGGTGACCGCCAAGGCGGCCGTTGCGCTCGCCGCCTGGGCCGGCCGGGACGAGGTCACCACTGAGGACGTACGAACTGCCGCGCGGCTGGCCCTGCCGCATCGCCGACGCCGCACGCCGTTCGAGGCGCCCGGGCTGGACGAGCAGCAGCTCGACGACGCGCTGTCCTCGGTCGCCCCGGACGACGGGGGACCGGACGAGGGGGGACCGGAGGACGGGGGCCCAAACGACGGGGGTCCCGAGGACGACGACCCGAACGGGGGCCCGGACGCCGGCTCGGCTGCCTCTCCCGACCGGTCCGGAGCCGAGCGGGCCCCGTGCGCTGCTGACCCGGCCGGGGCGCCCGGCAGCGGTGCCCCCGACCGGTCGGAACCTCAACCGGCCGGAGCGCCCAGCGGAGGGCGCCAGTCGGCAGCAGCCTGGGAGATGTTTCGGCCGGTGCGGCTGACGGTGCCCGGGGTCAACAGAAGGGCCGGCGCGGCCGGTCGCCGTTCGAAGGCAGAGGGCGGCAGCGCCGGCCGGCTGACCGGAGCCCGCGTCCCCGGCGGGCGGCTCGGGTCGCTGCACCTCACCGCGACCCTGCGCGCAGCCGCACCGCACCAGAACAGCCGTGGCCGCCAGGGCGTCGGCGTCCTGCTGCGCACACAGGACCTGCGCGAGGCCGTCCGCGAGGGCCGGGAGGGCAACCTGGTGCTCTTCGTGGTCGACGCCTCGGGCTCGATGGCCGCGCGTCAGCGGATGGGTGCGGTGAAGGGCGCCGTCCTGTCGCTGCTGCTCGATGCCTACCAGCGGCGCGACAAGGTGGCGCTCGTGACCTTCCGCGGCGCCACCGCCGACCTCGTCCTGCCACCGACGAGCAGCGTCGATGCGGCCGCCGCCCGGCTGGCCGTCCTACCAACCGGCGGCCGCACCCCCTTGACCGCCGGCCTGCTACGCGCCACCGAACTGCTGCTGGTCGAGCAGGTGCGCGACCCGGCGCGCCGCCCCCTGGTGGTCGTCGTCACCGACGGCCGTCATACGAGCGGCCCCTCGCCGGAGCTCGCGGCTGCCCACCTCGCCGCCACCGGGGCGGCCTGCGTCGTCGTCGACTGCGAGAGCGGTCCGGTCCGTCTGGGCCTGGCCGCCGAGCTGGGCCGTCGGCTCGGCGGGGTCGCGCTGCGCCTCGAGGAGTTGTCCGCGGAGGCCCTGACCTCCGTGGTGAGGGCGGCCGCCTGATGGCCCCGCAGGGACAGCCGGCCTCGGTCCCCGAGGACGGGCTCACCACTCGCCAGCGCCGCAACCGCGCTCTCGTCGTCGTCCACACCGGGGAGATGAAGGGCAAGTCGACCGCTGCCTTCGGGCTGGCTCTGCGCGCCTGGAACCAGGGCTGGCCGATCGGGGTGTTCCAGTTCGTCAAGAGCGCCAAATGGAAGGTCGGCGAGGAAAATGCGCTGCGCGTCCTCGGCGAGACCGGTCAGGGCGGCACCGTCGCGTGGCACAAGATGGGCGAGGGCTGGTCGTGGACCCGCAAACAGGGCACCGATGACGACCACGCCGCCAACGCCCGCGAGGGCTGGGAGCAGGTCAAGCGCGACCTCGCTGCCCAGACCTACCGCTTCTACGTGCTGGACGAGTTCACCTACCCGATGACCTGGGGCTGGGTCGACGTCGCCGACGTCGTCGCGACGTTGCGCGACCGGCCGGGCAGCCAGCACGTCGTCATCACCGGCCGGGGCGCCCATCCCGACCTCGTCGCCGCGGCCGACCTCGTGCTGGAGACCACCAAGATCAAGCACCCGATGGACGACGGGCAGAAGGGCCAGCGGGGGATCGAGTGGTGAGCCTGCCGCGCCTCGTGATCGCAGCGCCCGCCTCCGGCGCGGGCAAGACCACGGTTGCCACCGGCCTCATGGCGGCGTTGCGGGCCCGCGGGCTGGACGTCTCCCCGCACAAGGTCGGGCCGGACTACATCGACCCTGGCTACCACGCGCTCGCGACCGGGCGCCCAGGCCGCAACCTCGACCCGGTGCTCGTCGGCGAGGAGCGGGTCGTACCGCTGTTCCGCCATGGTGCCGCGGGGGCTGACGTCGCCGTCGTCGAGGGCGTCATGGGGCTGTTCGACGGACGCGGCTCCAGCGAGCACGGCTCCACCGCCCACGTCGCCCATCTGCTCGACGCCCCCGTCGTCCTGGTGGTCGACGCCAGCAGCCAGTCGCGCTCCGTCGCCGCTCTGGTCCACGGCTTCACGTCGTACGACGAGGACCTCGTCCTCGCTGGCGTGGTGCTCAACCGGGTCGCGAGCGACCGCCACGAACAGGTCCTGCGCGAGGCGCTCGCGGGCGTCGCGCCCGTGCTCGGGGTGCTGCGTCGCGACGTCGAGGTCGCGATGCCGAGCCGCCACCTCGGTCTCATCCCCGCCGCCGAGCGCACCCCCGAGGCGGTCGCCACCGTGGAGCGCCTGGGCCGCGTGGTCGCACAGGGTTGCGATCTCGACCGGCTGCTCCAGATCGCCTCGACGGCAGGGGATCTCGCCGCCCCCCCCTGGTCGCCGCCGGAGCGGCGGCCGCACCCGCTCGACGTCGTCGGCCGGCCGGTCGTCGCGGTGGCGGGCGGTTCGGCCTTCACCTTCGCCTACGCCGAGCTGGCCGAGGCGCTCAGTGCCGCAGGCGGTGAGGTGGTGCTCGTCGACCCGCTGCGCGACGAGCGCCTGCCGGCCGAGACAGCAGCGCTGGTGCTGCCCGGCGGCTTCCCTGAGATCTACACCGAGCAGCTGTCCGCCAACCGGGGATTTATGGCCGCGCTACGCGCCCATCTGGAGGCGGGGCGGCCGACGTACGCCGAGTGCGCCGGCCTGCTCATGCTCTGCCGGTCCCTGGACGAGGTGCCGCTCGTCGGCTTCTACGACGCAGAGGCACGAATGTCGCCGCGGCTGACCCTGGGCTACCGGCAGGCCGAGGCCGCCTCCGACACCCTTGTCGGCGCCCAGGGGACGCGGGTGGTCGGCCACGAGTTCCACCGGTCCGTCGTTGCGCCGCGGGCCGGCGCGCGCCCGGCCTGGCGGTTCGCGGACGGGGTGTCCGAGGGCTTCACAACCGGTGAATCGGTGGTGGCGTCCTACCTGCACCTGCACCCGGCTGGCGTGCCCGATCTTGCGCTGCGCATAGTCGCGAGAGCCGCCGGTGCCCGGGCAGCGGCACGAGGCTCAGCGGCATGAGGCTCATCGGCGTGGGGATGGGTCCTGGCGATCCGGAGCTGGTGACCGTCAAGGCCATCCGGGTGCTGGGTGCGGCCGACCTCGTCTTCGTGCCGGTCATGGACCCGCACGAGCAGGGACGAGCCGAGGCCACCGTCCGGGCCCACGTCGACCACGACCGCGTCCAGCGGCTCGTCTTTGCGCTCGACGACAGGGGCGGGGTCACCGACGCCCGGCGCGACGCCTGGGAACAGGCAGCAGATGCGGTGGCAGAAGCCTTGCAGAGCTCGGGATCTGCCACTAGCAGCGTGGCTTTTGCCACCATCGGGGACCCCAACGTCTACAGCACCTTCACCTACCTCGCCGACGCCGTGCGCGAGCGCCTGCCGGACGTCGTCGTCGAGACCGTCCCCGGCATCACCGCGATGCAGGACCTCGCCGCGAGGTCGGGCACCGTGCTCTGCGAGGGGACCGAGTCGCTCGCCCGGCTGCCGCTGTCCGCCGGACTTGCCGCCTACGACGAGGCGCTGACCCACTTCGACACGGTCGTGGCCTACAAGGGCGGTCGCGTGGTCGGTGACCTGCGCGAGGTGCTGGCCAAGCACGGCCGGCTCGACAATGCGGTCTTCGGGGCAGCACTCGGGCTGCCCGACGAGGTTATCGGGGCACTGCCCGAGGGCTCCGCGCCCTACCTTTCCACCGTCATCGCGCCGGCCCGGCGCACCAGTCGTGGCGGCAGGCTGTGACCGGGCTGGTGTCGTTCGTGGGCGCCGGCCCCGGGGCGGCCGACCTGCTCACCCTGCGCGGCGCGAAGCGCATCGCCGAGGCTGACATCGTCATCTGGGCGGCATCGCTGGTGCACGAGGACGTCTTGCAGCACGCCCGGCCCGACGCGGTCGTCGTCAACTCCGCCGAGCACTCGTTGGAAGGCATTACGGGGCACTACCAGCGGGCGGCGCGCGAGGGCCTTCGGGTCGCGCGTATCCACTCTGGCGACCCGGCGCTGTGGGGTGGCACCCAGGAGCAGCATGAGCTGTGCACGTCGCTCGGCCTGCAGACCGAGGTCATCCCAGGCGTCAGCAGCTTCAGTGCGGTGGCGGCGATCGTCCAGCGGGAGCTGACGATCCCCGAGGTCGCACAGTCGGTCATCCTGACCCGCCTCGAGGGCGGCAAGACGCCGATGCCCTCGCGCGAGTCGGTGCGGGCGTTCGCCGAGCACGGCACGACCATGGCGCTGTTCCTGTCGGCAGCCCGGACCAGACAGCTTCAGCAGGAGCTCCTGGCCGGGGGCGCCTACGACGAGCAAACCCCCTGCGTCGTCGCCTACGCGGCGACCTGGCCGGACGAGCTCGTCTTCGAATGCCGCCTCGGCGAACTGGCCGCCAAGGTCAAGGAGCACAAGCTCTACAAGCACACCCTGGTGCTCGTCGGGCCGGCACTGGGCTCCGGTGGCACCCGCTCGCACCTCTACCACCCGGGCCACTTCCACGAGCACCGCAAGGTCGAGGACCGCACCGCGCGGGCCGAGCTGAAGGCGCGCGACAGGGCGCTCGACAGGACACTTGACGGGGCACTCGACAGGAGTGCGGGGTGAGCGAGCTGCGCGAGCCGGACCTGCCCCGCACCGCCAAGGTGCGCAAAGGCCCGCTGCGCAGCGGCTGGACCACCGGCACGTGCAGCTCGGCGGCCGCGAAGGCTGCTGCGCTCGCGCTGCGCGACCAGCACGCACCCACCGACGTAGACGTCGCGCTGCCGAGCGGCCAGCGGGTGTCCTTCGCGGTCGAGTCGTGCACCTACGCGGCTGATCAGGCCACGGCCGTCGTCGTGAAGGACGCCGGCGACGACCCCGATGTCACGCACGGCGCGCACCTCACCGTGACCGTCTCGTGGTCCGACGCGCTCGTCCTCGAAAGCGGCGTCGGTGTCGGCACCGTGACCAAGGCCGGCCTCGGCCTGGAGGTGGGCGGACCGGCCATCAACCCCGTGCCGCGCGAGATGATCACCCAAGCGGTACGCGAGGTCGTCGGCGACCGCGGGCTGCGCGTCGTCGTGTCCGTCCCCGACGGTGAGCAGCGCGCGAAGAAGACCACCAACGCCCGCCTCGGGATCCTCGGCGGTATCTCGATCCTCGGCACCACCGGCATCGTGCGGCCGTTCTCCACCGAGTCCTGGCGCGCCTCCGTCGTGCAGGCGGTCAGCGTCATGGCCGCGCAGCGCCTGGAGACGCTGGTGCTGTGCACGGGCGGTCGCACCGAGAAGGGCGCCATGGCCATGCTGCCGGAGCTGCCCGACGTCTGCTTCGTCGAGGTCGGCGACTTCACGGGGGCGGCCATCAAGCAGGCGGTCCAGGACGGGCTGCGCCGCGTCGTCTTCGTCGGCATGGTCGGCAAGCTGACCAAGCTCGCCGACGGGGTGCTGATGACCCACTACACGAAGAGCAAGGTCCGGCTAGACGTCCTGGCCGACCTCGAGCCCAGCACCGCAGAGGCGGTACGCACTGCCAACACCGCGCGCCACGCCTATGAGATCTGGGCGGCCGCAGGCGTCCTTCGGACCGCTGGCGACAGGCTCTGCTCCCAGGTGGCCGACGTGTTGCAGCGCTTCTCCGGCGGGGTGCTCGAGGCCGAGGTCGCGATGGTCGACTTCACCGGCCGCCGCATCGTCGCCGCCACCCGTCCCGAGTGGGTCGCTGCGTGATCACAGTCGTGGGGTACGACGGGACCGCTCTGTCCCCCCTGGCTGTCGAGCGACTGTCAACGGCTGCCCTCGTCGTCGGCGGGCAGCGCCACCTCGATGCGGCCGCCCTGCCTGATGGCAGCCGCACGGTCGTCATGGGTGACGTGCGCGACGCCGTTGCCGCTGTCACTGAGGCCAACAAGGCAGGGGACGACGTCGTCGTGCTGGCCAGCGGGGACCCTGGCTTCTTCGGGATCGTCCGGCGGCTCAACACCGTCCCCGAGCTCGCCCTGGAGGTCTTGCCGGCAGTGTCGGCGGTCGCCAGGGCGTTCGCGCGGCTCGGGCTCCCGTGGGACGACGCCGTCGTGGTGAGCGCCCACGGCCGCCCGCCCGGTCCCGCCCTGGCTGCGTTGCGTCGCTTCCCCAAGGTCGCGGTGCTGACCGACCGGTCCAGCTCGCCGGCTGTGCTGGTCCGGCTGCTGGGCGGGTCCTGCCCCGAGCTGGTCGTGCTCGAGCGCCTCGGCGAGGTCGGCGAGCGCATCACCACGATCAGTGGCGAAGCGCGCCCTGGCGCACTGACCCCGGCCGAGGCGCAGCAGCGCGACTGGCGTGAGCCGCTCGTGGTGGTGCGAGCCGACCACAGTGCCGACCACAGTGCCGACGGGGCGCAGCCGTGGCTGTCCGGCGTCGTCCCGACGGCGGGGTGGGCGCTCCCGGACGAGGCCTTCTCGCACCGTGACGCCATGGTGACCAAGCGGGAGGTGCGTGCCCTCGCGCTCGCCCGGCTGGCACCGGCCGTCGGGCAGCTGGTCTGGGACGTCGGCGCGGGATCCGGCTCGGTCGCGGTGGAGTGCAGTCGCCTCGGCGCGGCCGTCATCGCCGTCGATCAGGGCGAGGACAGCTGCGCGCTGGTGCGCGCGAACGCCATCGCCCACCACGCCCCCGTCCAGGTGGTCCACGGCGTCGCGCCCGAGGCGCTTCAAGACCTGCCCGACCCGGCTGCGGTGTTCGTCGGAGGTGGCGGCCCGGACGTCGTCGACGCCGTCGCGGCCCGCCGGCCGGAGCGCGTCGTCGTCGCGCTGGCGACGCTCGAGCGGGTCGCCCCGACCCTGGCCGCGTTGGCCGGCTACCAGACCGACACCGTCCTGCTGCAGGCCCAGCGCCTGCAGCCACTGGGCGCGGGCAGCCGCCTCGTGCCCACCAACCCGGTGTTCGTCGTCGCAGGACAATTGCGTTGACCGGGCTGATCGGGCTCGTCACCACGACCGCTGCCGGCCGGGCCGCGGCCGCCGAGCTGGCCAGCGTGCTGCCGGCGACCGCGGCGTACGACGTGAGGGAGATCTCCACCGCGTGGCGCGACTGCGGCGCTCTGGTGGTTTTCCTCGCCACCGGCGCCACCGTCCGCCTGCTTGCCCCGCTTCTGCAGGACAAGGCGATCGACCCGGGAGTGGTTTGCGTCGACGAGGCGCGGCGGTTCGCGGTGTCGCTGGTCGGTGGACACGGCGGGGGTGCCAACTCGCTGGCCGAGCAGGTGGCCGAGGCCCTCGGCGCGCAAGCCATTGTCACGACCGCCACCGACGCCGTCGACCTGCCCGGGCTGGACACTCTCGGCTGGCCGATCGAGGGTGCGGTAGCGGCTGTCGGCCGGGCACTGCTCGACGGGGAGCGGGTGCGGCTCGACGCCGATGCAACGTGGCCGCTCCCGCCGCTGCTGGTCGGAGACACCGGTGAGCACGTGCTCGCGGTGACGGACCGCCTGCTCGCTCTCGACCCGCTGACAGCGGTGCTGCGGCCACCGTCGCTGGTGCTCGGGATCGGGGCCTCTCGGGGCGTCACGGCCGACGAGCTCGAGGACCTCGCTGACCGGTCGCTTGCCGACCATGGGCTGTCGGCGCACTCCGTGGCCTTTGTCGCCACCGTCGACGCCAAAGCCGAGGAGCCGGGACTCCTCGAGCTGTGCACCCGCCGCGGCTGGCCGCTCGTGACGCACCCGGCGGATGCGCTCGCCACCGTCGAAGTGCCCAACCCGAGCGTGCACCCGCAGGCAGCCGTGGGCACGCCCAGCGTCGCCGAGGCGGCGGCCACCCTGCACGGGGAGCTGGTCGTCCAGAAGACCAAGAGCGCGATGGGCACCATCGCGGTCTCGCGGCGCGCCCCGCGCGGACGCCTTGCCCTCGTCGGCCTCGGCCCCGGCGCCCGGGACCTGCTGACCCCGCGGGCCCGTGAGGAGCTTCGGCGCGCGGCGGTCTGGGTGGGCCTGGACCAGTACGTCGACCAGGTCCGCGACCTCGCCCGCCCGGGCACGCGGTTCCTGGAGACCGGCCTCGGCAAGGAGGAGGAGCGCGCCCACAGCGCCGTCGCCGAGGCGCTAAAGGGCAATGCCGTGGCGCTGCTGGGCTCTGGCGACGCCGGCGTCTACGCAATGGCCTCGCCGGCGCTCGAGGTGGCGGGCACCGATATCGACGTCGTGGGGGTTCCGGGAGTGACTGCCGCTCTGGCCGCCAGCTCGCTGCTCGGTGCGCCACTGGGTCATGACCATGCGAGCGTCAGCCTGTCCGACCTGCATACGCCGTGGGGCGCGATCGAGGCCCGCGTGCGCGCCATCGCCGAGGCCGACCTGGTCGTCACCTTCTACAACCCACGCAGCAGGGGGCG
>JANLPD010000589.1:0-7631 GCA_031367045.1 Frankiales bacterium
GACTGGTTGGGTCAGTGGTTTCGTAGGCCGGGGCGCCGGTTCAGGGCGGTGATCAGCGCGTCGACACCGGCTGCGAGGGCGGTCAGGTCGCGGTCGTAGACCTTCCCGGTGTCGATCTGAGCGGCGAGTTCATGCAGCGCCGGGACCCAGCCGGGACCCTTCGGGGTGGTGGGGACCTGGACGTGCTCCACGACGATGACGGGCACCTGGAGTTCGATCGTGCGGTCCACGATGGTGACGGCGGCGGCTCCGCTGGCGGCGGCGCGGCTGGTTTCCCAGGCCCGGTGTCGGCAGCTGTCGGAGCACCATTTGGGGGTCCGGCCGATCGCTCGCAGGGTGATCTGGCTGCCGCACCAGCCGCAGAGCAGTACCTGCCCGGGCCGCCGACGCCGGTTCTTCTCCGCTGCTGGCGGGCCCGATCCGGTCGCGGTGGCCGGCTGTTCCGGGTCGTTGCCGACCGTCATCTTCGCCTTCACCCACCTCACCCCGTTTCGTAACAACGAATCATATTCGGACCAGGATGCAAGAGGTGTGTGGCGGCGTTGTGGTGGTGATTTTCGGGGCGGCGGTGAGGGTGAGCGTGAGGGGCGTTCAGGCGGGTGAGGGGAGCGGGTAGGGAGGGGTCGGTGGGAAGGCGTGAGGGTGGTCGGGGGGTGGTGTTGCGGGCGGGCGTGGGCGGTTCAGCGGCGGTGGTGCGGGTGGCGCTGAGAGCTGCGGTGCGGGGCAGGGTGTCGGCAGCGGTGGGCCTGTCGAGCGTGGGCGTCCGCGAGAGCGGTGGCGATGCGGCAGCGGATCAGCGCGACGACGAGTAGGGACAGCTCCTGATCGGCCGGCAGGGCCGCCAGGCAGGCCTGAGCGGCCTGCAGCGCGGTCAGGCAGTCACGATGCTCGGCGGCTGGGACGCAGGCCTGCAGATGCACGCTCAGGGCCGCGCTGGCCAGGTGGATGCTCATGGCCGTGTTCGCCCACGGCGACATCAGCTCCTGGCCCGCAGCGTGGCAGGCGAGGCCGTAGGCGCCCTCTAGGTGCGCGGCCGTGCGCGCCAACACGTGCGACGTGACGGGATTGATCACGCTGTCGCTCCTTCGATCCGGGACGGTCACCGCCAGTCGACACTGCCAGCAGGCTGTGTCCCGGACCAGCCGGGATCTGTGGAGCGTGCACGAGCCTGTGGACGAACCTTGGGACGACAGCGTCCCGGCGCGGCAGCAGGGTCTCCGGAGTCTTGCCCGCGACCGCGTGGGCAAGACTCACGAGTCTTGCCCGTGAGCGTGTGGGCAAGACTCACGACGGTCGCTGCCGCTCGTACGCGCGGCTGCGTCCCGTCGGCCCTGCGGGCCGTCCCCGGGCGCCGGGTGGGACGGGCCAGCGAACGTCGCGATAGCTCGCCAGGCCCGGGGACGTGCGACGTGAGCGTCGCGTCAGCCTTCCGGGACGAACGCGAGTTAACGTCCCGGGAACGTTGCATTTACGTCCCGGAACGCTGCACCTACGTCCCGGAGGCTGCACCTACGTCCCCGGAAGGCGACGGAAACGTCCCGGGGTACGACGTCGACGTTCGCGAAGCCGGTCGGGCCGACTGCGGGGACATCCACCTGATGTGACATCGCCCGAGCCCATGGGGAGTTGAGCGTCGCGAGAGTCTTGCCCGCGAGCATGTTGGGCAAGCCCGTCACCGCGATCGCGGGCGAGCAGGGCAGTGACTCGACGATGAGGACCACGGCCGCTTGAGCAAGCAGCGCGGCTTACCGATCCGGCAACCCCCGGCCACTGCGAGCCCGCGCCCGGGCGAGCCGACAGACCCTCGCGACCCGCCGGTCGCGTCCCGCGAAGGGGGGCCGGTGACCCTTTGCATACCTTGCTCCGTGACGAACGGCAGCGTGGGCAAGGGCTCAGCCGCTGTTGAGAAAGGCCGCCGGCGGCCCTCCCAGACCGGGCCGCGAACCTCGAGTGCCAGACGGGTCAGTCAACGCCGCCCGATCTTGATCTTCTCGGTCCTGGCTGCGCACAACGTTCGTGACGGTCCACGAGATCCGAGCCGAGTCGAGGCGGCGGAGGTGGACGGGTCCGTCGGAGGGATCACGGACGACACTTCCGCCGGCGAGGGCGGGCCGTGTCGAGGGCTCGTGGGTGACGTGCAGGAACACGTCGTTGACCTTGCCTAACCTGCAGGACGTCACTGAGCAAGATATGCCGTTCGGGTACCAAACCGACCGCTGCGCAGCCGGCCCGGTTCCCGAATGACGGCGCGACCGGCGGGTCGCGAAAGGGCATGTTCGCCCCGGGCGCGGGCTGACAGCCGAGGGTCGCTGCGGGCGCTGTCGCCGAACCCAGCGACAGAAAGTCCAACATCAGCTGTCACAGGGCGAGGGTCGATCGCACCTACCTCAGGTAGCGGGCGGCACGGCCGCGGGTAATCAGCCTTGTGCCCCGGGTTGTCCGCCGAGGCGTGGACCGCCAGCGGGCAAGCCGCTCGTGGCAAAGGTCTTTCGGTGTGGTGTCCAGCGGGGACCGGCGGTTGGCACCTGTCAGAGGTGATGGCAGTGCCAGCGGCGAAAGGCGGAGGTCGACATGGATCAGCGGGACGAGTTGCGCAAGCTTGCCGAGGACAAGCTCGTCGTGGCGAGCGGCGCGGCCCTCGATCGCGTCGGCGAAGCTGCGGCCCGGCTGCTTGCTGAGCTCTACGCCACCGGGCTGGAGCACGGGATCACCCCGCAGGATTGGGCGGCAGTCACGGCCTTGCCGGGAGCCTGTTGGGATGCCGCCCGCGCCCTGGACCGAAGCCAGCAACTGGCGGCCGAGAGGGCGCGAAGCATGACTGGGCGATTGCCGTTCGCGCCGGGGTCGGCGGTCGAGACGCACCGCGACGCTGACGACGTCCGTCGGATGCGACTGCACGTCGTGGCTCCGCCCGTCGGTCCCAACCGATCAGGACGTGGACTCGGCCGATGAGGGGCAACTCAGCGACGCCCTCCCGCAGCCGTTCTCGGAGCGATGCGTGCGGGCGTGACGTGCAGGTCGAGCAGTGGGTGGCCGAGCAACTGGCCGTCGCGCCACCGCTCACCTCCGAGCAGTTGTGTCGGCTGCAGCTCCTGCTCGCGACCGATCGCTTTCTGGCAAGGAAGTCTGCCTGACAGATCACCGCCCCCGGCGTGCCACCCTCCGTGCCGTCGCCTGTCATCCGTGCCGACGATGCGCGACAAAACTCAGGTGAGTATCTGGACCCGCCTGCAATGACTACTTCGAGGGAACGGGCGTCCTGGTCCGTACCAGTAGGTGAGGAGGCCCGATGATCACCGTGACTGCGCTGCGCCCAGTCAACTTCACCGCCGTACCCACGCAGCACCTTCCGGCCGAGGGAGGTGTGGCAGGGGTACTGATCGTGGACACCAAGGACGGGCGCCGCTTCGGGCTAGTGCACGAGCACCTGCTGGAGGCGCTGACGTTCGTCGCCGGTGGCCGGCACGTCATCGATGAGCACGACGTGCTCAGCCTCGACCAGTACGACACCGACGACGACGACCGGGTGTCCTTCCAACTGCGCATCGGATCACGCGGCGAGGAAGTCGCCTCCTGGCTCGGCAGCCGCCGACAACTGCTCCAGGATGTGCGACGCTGCTGGGCGATCATCGAAGACGCGGCGGTCGCCTGGGGCGACGCCCAACTGCTGCACGACCTGCACGACCCCGGCGGCGCCTGGAGCAGACACCTGGCGCCGCTCAGCACCTCGAACTCTCCGTCTGAGTGGGTATCACGATCCAAGGTTGTGGAATCTGGCCCTACTCTGCCGCCACCACCACCTGCAATGGCACCGCGGCCACCTCCACCCCAACGACCTACACACCCCCTGGCTCACCACCCCACCAACCCCACCACCCAAAAAATGACCCGACGGCTAGCGCCCGCCATTGCCGACAACGGGCCCACCACCCTGGCCAACCCCGTCAATGATGAACCTCCGCCAGTGGTAAATGAGCGGCCTTGACGTGACTGGGTGAACCCGGCCGGCTAGTGGGACCTGAGCGGGCAAGCCGACACGTCCCCGGAACGCGGTCTGGGCGGCCGCGCAAGGCCACCTACCGCCACGGCCGCCAGACACCCACCCACTGGGCTGTCACCGCCGACGGATCCAGGACGGGGACTGCTTCGATGGGATCTTGATCCGGCTGGTCACCGGCTGCTCGTGGGACGTCGCATCCCGGCTCTGTTAGGCAAGTGAGACCACCCTGCATGACCGCCGCACCGAATGGCTGGAAGCAGGGGTGTTCGACCAACTCGTCGAACAAGCCATCGGGCCTACGACCGGATCATCGGCCTGGACCTGTCCGAGGTCGCCGTCGACGGCAGCCTGCACAAAGCACCGTGCGGTGGCGAAGGGACCGGCCCCAACCCCACCGATCGGGACAAGCTGGGCTGGAAATGGTCAGTCGCGTCCTACTTTTTCGGGATCCCGATCTGCTGGTCATCGACGGCGCGAACCGCAACGACAGCATCCTGCTCGAACCGACCCTAAAAGCCGTCGCCGACCGCGGACTACGCCCAGACGTCCAGACCCTGCATCTGGACCGCGGCTACGACAGCAACCTCACCACCGAACGCTGCCACAACCTCGGGCTCACCGACATTCGTCTGCGCCAAGAAGAAGCGCAAGGGCGAGACCGAGGTCAAAAAGCCGCTCACCCTCGGTCTGCGATGGCCGGTCGAACGCACCAACTCCTGGTCTCCAACTTCAGCCAGCTCCGCCGCAACACCGACCCATACCCCGAACAGCGCCTCGGCCAGAACGCACTCGCCATCGCCCTCATCCTGACCGTCAAACTCGTCAAATGGGCCAAACGCTGGACCGACTACACGCCCCTATCCGCGCGCTGGAGATATTTCTCCTCGGAGGGTGCTATCTCTCGTGGGGAGCGCCTCGTCGGCACTATCAGCCGTCAGCCGTCAGCCGTCAGCCGTTGCTCATGTCGACGAACCTGCTGTAGTGCCCCTGGAAGGCAACCGTGATCGTCGAGGTCGGGCCGTTGCGGTGCTTGGCGACGATGAAGTCGGCCTCACCAGCTCGCGGGCTCTCCTTCTCGTAGGCGTCCTCTCGGTGCAGCAGCACCACCATGTCGGCATCCTGCTCGATGCTGTTGTGAGCCGCGATGCCGTCGGCGACGAAATTGTGGGTCCCGACGACGGTGGCATCGAAAACTTCCTCCACGCCGTCCGGCTCGATCGACATGATCTCGTCCCAGAGCACGTCGTTGGTTGCCTGCAGCTGCAGCTCACGCTCAAGCAGTGCGGTGCTGACCCCATGCAGTCCGCCGCCACGAGCCGCGTGCCCGCCAGCCACCTTCGAGCCGATCCGGGACCAGAACTCGTCATCGCGGGTGACAGGAGAACGCCCCGCAGGGTCCGGGCTCACGGCACCCACGATCTCCTTGCGAAGCCGCCGCTGGTCGTCAGGGTCGACTACAGCCAGCGTGCAGCCGGTCTCGTCCTCGGTGATGACCGTGCTGATCCCCAGGCGCAGCAGCATCCGGCTCAGGCCGTCCGCGACATCACGGCGCGGCGTCCGCACGGCAAAGACCTCAACCGCCAGCTGCCTCCAAAGCCGTCGGGCGAGCTGGCGAACCTGCGGGGCAACCAGCCCCGCGGCGCCCTCTCGCAACGGACCGCCCGAGCGGACCACGTCTTGCGCCGACGACAGCTGCTGGGACGACCACACAACGTCGTCCTCCGGCGCCGGGACGTGGCGGGGGACGGCCAGTCGGGCACCCGGCGTGAGCTCGCTGAGCGGGCGCCAGCCGTCGTACGTCAGGAAAGGGTGGTTGGCGGTGGCCCGGACCCTTTTGCCGCTGGCCAGTCGAAGCGCAAAGACCTGCTTGGTGCCGGTGCTGAAAACATGCGTGAGGTGGCGTCGGACGTAGCGCAGCGAGTCGTCGAGAGACCAGACGGGAACGTCCCTGGCACCGCACGCGAACAACTCGCCGAGCGTGACCTCCGCACCCGTGTCCGCGCGCAGGATCCGCGTGCTGGCCGGCAGGCAACCCGACTCGCGCAGGTCGGACAGCATCGGCTTCTTGTCGGTGCGCTGCTCCGGGCCACGGTTGAGCTGGCTCATCGCGATCACCGGGATGTCCAGCTCCTTGGCGAGCAGCTTGAGGTTGCGGGACAGCTCCGAGACCTCCTGCTGGCGCGACTCAGCCCGCTTGTTGCCCTGCATGAGCTGCAGGTAGTCGATGACGAGCAGACGCAGGTCGTGGCGCTGGCGCAGGCGGCGCGCTTTGGAGCGGATCTCCATCATCGTCAGGTTGGGGCTGTCATCGATGAACAGCGGCGCGTCGGCGACCTCGCCCATCCGACGGGCCAGCTTGGCCCAGTCCTCATCGGTCATCGTGCCGGCCCGCATGTGGTGCAGCGGAACGCGCGCCTCGGCCGAGAGCAGTCGCATCGTGATCTCGGTGCGGCTCATCTCCAGGCTGAAGATGGCGCTGGTCATCCCGTGCTTCACCGAGCAGGACCGGGCGATATCCAACCCCAAAGTCGATTTACCAATACCCGGCCGGGCCGCGATGATCACCAGCTGCCCCGGGTGCAGGCCGTTGGTGAGCGAGTCCAGGTCGGCGAACCCGGTCGGCACCCCGGTCATGGACCCTCCGCGGCTGCCGATCGCCTCCAACTCGTCCATGGTCGGCTGCATCAGGTCCTCGAGGAGCAGGTAGTCCTCGCTGGTGCGCCGCTCGCTGACGTCGTAGATGGCTTGCTGCGCCCGATCGACGACGTCGTCGACGTCGCCCATGCCGGTCCCGTAGCCGAGCTGGACGATCCGGGTGCCCGCCTCGACGAGGCGCCGCAGGACGGCCTGCTCGGCCACGATGCGCGCGTAGTAGCCGGCGTTGGCAGCGGTGGGCACGCTCGACATCAGGGTGTGCAGATAGGGCGCACCGCCGATCCGCCCGATCTCACCGAGGCGGGTGAGCTCGGCCGAGACGGTGATCGGGTCGGCCGGCTCGCCCTTGCCGTAGAGATCCACGATCGTGTCGAAGATCGTCTGATGGACCGGCTTGTAGAAGTCTGTCGACCGAATGACCTCGACGACGTCGGCGATGGCGTCCTTGCTCAGCAGCATGCCCCCGAGCACCGACTGCTCGGCCGGGATGTCCTGCGGAGCCGTGCGCTCGAACTCCGGGGGCGCAGCGATCGACCGCGGCAGCGACACGACCCCGTCGGTCACCGGTCCATCGCCTCCCCGCGGTCATGGGACGCGCCGCCCTGGCGCAACTCCCAGGGCAGGTCTAGCAGCCGGATCCGACGAAACGCCCGGTCGACCGCCAGACCGTGGACAACGCTGTGGAGGCGCCTGTGGACCGGGTGGGGACGACGCGGTGTGTCGCTGTGGACCGCTCGTCGCATGGTTGGGGGCGGCGGCCCCGCGACTCCGGGCGCACCGCTCAGCCACTACCCACATCTGTGTGCAGCGCCTGTGGACAAAAGAAAGTCGTGTGGCATTCACTTCCCGAACGCGCCAGCAGTGGTGCGAGCCAGAACATCTGGCGTCCATCTCCCGCACACCTGAAACCGCGTCGATCTGACCTCCATCCTCCACGGGGACGGGATCCGGGCCGGCCAACCGGGGGTGTCGCCCC
>JANLPD010000594.1:0-2619 GCA_031367045.1 Frankiales bacterium
GAGTCGGAGAACGTCGTCGACACCTACGTCCACTACTGCCGCCGCAAGCTGGGACGGGGCGTTATCAAGACCGTCCGTGGGCTGGGCTACCGGCTGGGCGAGTCATGAGGCGACCACTCGGCGACGAGCTGCTCGTCCGGCGCGCCACCAGAGGGTTGGCGCTGCAGGCCGCGGGCCTGGTCGCCTCGGCGATGCTGCTGCTGGTCGGACTGGTCACGTTCGTCGTGGTGCGTGGCCAGGACAGCTCCACCGACACCCTCCTGCAGACGACCGCCGCGACCGCCGACGACGTGGGCGACCCGCCGTCGGGAGCCTGGATCGTGCTCGCCCGCGGGACCCGGGTCGTCGCCTCACCTGGCCTGCCCGGCGACGTCGCAGCGCCGCTCGCCCGCCTGCGCGGCGAGGCCAGCAGCAGTCCGTCGCTCCGTACGCTGTCGGTCGATGACGCCAGCGCGTATCGCGTCGTCACCAGAGCGCGTTCGGGCCAGACCGTGCAGGTCGTGTTCGACCTGCTACCCCAGCGCCAGGAGCGGCACCGGCTCTTCACAGCGATGGGTGCCGCGGCGGCACTGTCCCTGCTGGTCGCGACCGGGCTCGGTGTCCTGCTCGGCCGGCGGGCAGTCCGTCCGCTGGCCCAGGCCCTCATGCTGCAACGGACCTTCGTCGCCGACGCCAGCCATGAGCTGCGGACCCCGCTGACCCTGCTGAGCACCCGCGCTCAGCTCCTCGACCGCGAGCTCCGCAGCGGAACGCGCGACGCGCAGGTGCTAACGGACTCGAGCGGCGTGCTCGCCGACGTTCAGCGCCTCGGTGAGGTGGTCGAGGACCTGCTCGTCGCAGCGGACACGCGCCGCGACGACCAGCACGCGCCGGTGGACCTGGGTCAGCTGGTCGCCGGCGTTGTCGCCAGCGCAACAGCCCACGCGGGCGAGGCCGGGGTGACGCTGGCAGTCACGCTGTCCGACCCGCCCAGGGCGCTGTCGGTGCTCGGTTCGGCGACCGCCCTGCGACGGGCGGTGCTAGCCCTCGTCGACAACGCCATCGACCACACGCCCACCGCCGGGCGCGTGCAGCTCACCGTGCGGCCGCACCGTCGCACCGTCATCGTGACGGTGAGCGACACCGGACCCGGGATCGCACCCGAGGCCGCCGAGCGGGTGCTGCACCGCTTCCACTCCGGTGGGCAGCGGGCCGGTCGGGCGCACTACGGTCTCGGCCTGGCGCTGACCCACGACGTCGCCAACCGGCACGGCGGGCAGCTGCGCTACGAGGCGTCCGAGACGGGCACGACGTTCGAGCTCGTGCTGCCAGCCACCGGGCTGTGAAACTTGCGAGTTCACAGGCAACTGTGCGCTCGCTCCCAGAAACAACACAGAAAGCGCGGGCATCCTCGGGTGACTACCGGCGGACCCCGCCCCTGACCGTGACGGAGTTGGCGATGAGTCCCCCGACCGCAGCGCGCCAACGGGCCGCCACCCCCGTACGGGTGCGGGTGCGCCCTGCCCCGCGGTGGTGGCGCGATGCCACGGGTGTGCTGTGTTGGGCCAGCGCGCTGGTCGTCGTCGCCCTGTGGCTGTCCGGCCGCGGCCTGCAGACCCTCGCGTCGTCGCCGGCTGGCCTGCTCCTGTCCCTGGGACGCGTCACCGGTCTGGTCGCGGCGGACCTGCTGCTGGTGCAGGTCCTGCTGATGGCCCGGGTGCCCTGGATCGAGCGCAGCTACGGCCAGGACGAGCTCGCCCGCCGGCACCGCCTGGTGGGCTTCTGGTCGTTCAACCTCCTGCTGGCCCACATCGTGCTGATCACGCTCGGCTACACCCTGACGAGCCACACCGATGTCGTGCACGAGACCTGGAACCTGCTCACGTCGTACGGCGGGATGCTGCTCGCCCTCGCCGGCACCGCAGCCCTCACGGTGGTCACCGTGACATCCGTGCGCGTCGCCCGCCGCGCGGTGCGATACGAGTCGTGGCACCTGCTGCACCTGTACGCCTATGTCGGTGTCGGCTTGTCCGTGCCGCACGAGATCTGGACCGGCGCGGACTTCGCCACCTCCGCACTGGCCCGCACCTACTGGTGGGCGACCTACGCGGTGGCGGCCGGCGCGGTACTGGTGTTCCGGGTCGGCCTGCCGATGGCGCGGACGCTGCGGCACGGCATCACCGTGACGTCCGTCGTGCGGGAGAGCCGCGACGTCGTGACCGTCCGCATGGGTGGCCGCGGCCTGAACCGGCTGCCCGTGCAAGCCGGGCAGTTCTTCATCTGGCGCTTTCTCGACGGGCCCGGCTGGTCGCGCGGCCACCCGTACTCGTTGTCCGCCGCGCCTCGGCACGACCGGGTCCAGATCACGGCCAAGGACCTCGGTGACGGCAGCGGCCGGCTGGCTCAGCTTCGACCCGGCACCAGGGTGCTCCTGGAAGGTCCCTACGGTCGGCTCACCGGCGAGCACCGGGTCGGTGGGAAGGTCGCGATGCTGGCCTGCGGCATCGGCATCACCCCGATGCGGGCCCTGCTGGAGGACCTGGACTACGCACCCGGCGAGGCGACCCTGGTCTATCGCGCCCGCAGCCAGCCAGACCTGATCTTCCGCGCCGAGCTCGAACGGCTTTCCGAGCGTCGCGG
>JANLPD010000627.1:0-4303 GCA_031367045.1 Frankiales bacterium
GGCGGCTTCGACGCGGTGCTGTTCACCAGCTCCAGCACCGTGCGCAACCTCGTCGGAATCGCCGGCAAGCCGCATGAAACGACGGTGCTTGCCTGCATCGGTCCGCAGACGGTCAAGACCGCCGAGGAGCTCGGCCTGCGGGTCGACGTCGTGTCCCCCACTCCCGACGTTGCGGCCCTCGTCGAGGCCCTGGCCGAGCACGCGATGGCCCGGCGCGCGGACAACCTCGCTCCCCCGAGCGCCGCGCGGATGAAGAAGAAGGCCGCGCGCACGTGACCGCGGGGCCGGGCAGTGGACCGGCCGGCTTCCCGGCCAGCCGGCCGCGCCGCCTGCGTCGTACTCCTGCGCTGCGAAGGCTGGTGGCCGACGTACGGCTGCACCCGGCCGACCTCGTGCTTCCCGTCTTCGTCAAGGAGGGCCTCGCCGAGCCGGCGCCGATCAGCTCGATGCCCGGTGTCGTCCAGCACACCCGGGAGTCGCTGAAGAAGGCGGCGCACGAGGCCGTGCGGGCCGGCATCGGCGGGATCATCGTGTTCGGCATCCCGGCGGTGAAGGATGCGCGTGGTTCTGGTGCCGACGATCCCACCGGGATCGTGCAGCTCGCCGTGCGGGACCTGGTCGCCGAGGTCGGCGACGCCACGGTCGTCATGACCGATCTGTGCCTGGACGAGTACACCGACCATGGCCACTGCGGGCTGCTCACCGCCACCGGGGAGGTCGACAACGACGCGACGCTTGTGCGCTACGCCGCGGCCGCCCTCGCGCAGGCCCGGGCGGGCAGCCATGTCGTGGCGCCGAGCGGGATGATGGACGGTCAGGTCGCCGCGATCCGGGCCGCCCTCGACGGCGGGGGTTTCACCGACCTGCCGATCCTGGCCTACAGCGCGAAGTACTCCTCGGCCTTCTACGGGCCGTTCCGCGAGGCGGCCGAGTGTGCGCCGAAGTTCGGCGACCGGGCGGCCTACCAGCAGGACGCGGCACGCTCGACGCAGGAGGGGGTCCGCGAGGCTCTGCAGGACATCGCCGAGGGCGCCGACGCCGTCATGGTCAAACCGGCGATGGCCTATCTCGACGTCGTGCACGCGGTGGCGCAGGCGGTCGACGTCCCGGTTGCTGCCTACCAGGTGTCCGGCGAGTATTCGATGGTCGAGGCTGCGGCGGCCAACGGCTGGGTCGAGCGCCGGCGGATCGTGCTGGAGACGCTGACCGGCATCAAGCGGGCCGGCGCCGGCACCGTCCTCACCTACTGGGCGGTCGAGGCAGCGGGCTGGCTCGACGAGGACCAGCGGGGCTAGCGGACCTGCCAGTGCTGCAGTTCCTCGGCGTCCGCCAGCGGGAGCGGGACCAGGACTCCGGTCAGCCGGCCGCACCGCTGGAAGTTGCGGCAGATCAGCCGGCCGCCCTTGAGCAGCACCCACACGCCGATCGGGTAGAGCAGCCCGCGGACGTTGCTGCGCACGGGCGGGACGGTGACGGCCACAGCCCCATCCTGCCCTTCGCACCGACGCAGGGTTGGATGGATCGCATGAGCTACCCCTATGAGGCGCCGCGCAGCGAGGCGCTGTTCGCCCGCGCCAACGCGGTCATCCCGGGCGGGGTCAACTCGCCGGTGCGCGCCTTCCGGGCGGTCGGGGGCACCCCGCGATTCATGGTGAGCGGCAATGGCCCCTACTTGACCGACGCAGACGGCCGGGAGTACGTCGACCTGGTCTGCTCCTGGGGGCCGATGATTCTGGGCCACGCCCACCCGGCTGTCGTCCAGGCGCTGCAGGTCGCCGCCGCCAAGGGGACCTCCTTCGGTACGCCGTCCCCCGGGGAGGTCCTGCTCGCCGAGGAGCTGGTCACCCGCGTCGGGCCCGTCGAGCAGGTCCGCCTGGTTAACAGCGGCACCGAGGCGACGATGTCGGCGATCCGCCTTGCAAGGGGCTTCACCGGCCGCAGCAAGATCGTGAAGTTTGCCGGCTGCTATCACGGCCACGTCGACGCGCTGCTCGCCTCGGCCGGCTCGGGCGTCATGACCTTCGGCCTGCCGGACAGCCCTGGCGTCACGGGCACGACGACGGCCGACACGATCGTGCTGGCCTACAACGACTTGGCCCTTGTGGAGGCCGCTTTCGAGCAGCACGGCGATCAGATCGCCGTCGTCATCACCGAGGCGGCGGCTGCCAACATGGGCGTCGTCCCGCCGCTGCCCGGCTTCAACGCCGGCCTGAAAGCGCTGTGCGAGAAGTACGGCGCGCTGCTGGTCCTCGACGAGGTGATGACCGGTTTCCGGGTCGCCCGGGCCGGCTGGTTCGGTCTGGAAGGAGTCGAGGCCGACCTGTTCACCTTCGGCAAGGTCATGGGCGGCGGCCTGCCCGCCGCAGCCTTCGGCGGCCGAGCCGACGTCATGGGCCACCTCGCGCCGGCCGGTCCGGTCTACCAGGCGGGCACCCTGTCCGGGAACCCGCTCGCCGTCGCCGCGGGGCTGGCCCAGCTTGCGCACTGCACCGACGAGGTCTACGCCCACGTCGACGCCACCGCCGCCACGGTCGCGCGCCTGGCCTCCGAGGCGCTCTCGGCGGCGGGCGTGGAGCACCGCGTCAACGCCGCCGGCTCGCTGTTCAGCATCTTCTTCGCCGACCACGCCGTCGTGGACCATGCGACGGCGACTCGCCAGTCGGTCGCCCGTTACTCGGCCTTTTTCCATGAGCTTCTCTCGCGCGGGGTCTACCTCCCGCCGTCGGCCTACGAGGCGTGGTTCGTCGGTGCCTCCCACGACGACACCGCGATCGCCCGCGTGGCGGAGGCCCTGCCCCACGCCGCGCGCGCCGCCGCCGGCGTACCCGCTCCTGCCGTCGGCACGACACCTACCGCGAAGGACCGCCCATGAGCCTGCGGACGACGGTGCACCTGCTGCGCCACGGCGAGGTGCACAACCCCGACAAGATCCTCTACGGCCGGCTCCCCGGCTTCGGGCTGTCCGCCGACGGGCTGCAGATGGCCCACGACGCCGCCGAGGCGCTACGGATGCACGACGTCGCCAGCGTGGTGGCGTCGCCCCTGCAGCGCGCCCAGGAGACAGCTGGGCCGATCGCGGCGGTCTTCGGTCTGCCCGTCCAGACCGACGACCGGCTGATCGAGTCGACCAACTACTTCGAGGGCAGCAAGCCGGTCGAGGACGGCGCCTGGAAGCAGCCGCGCAACTGGCACGTCCTTCGCGACCCCTTCACCCCCTCCTGGGGTGAGCCGTACGCCGAGATCGCCGGGCGCATGCTCGCCGCCGCGACGGACGCACGGGACGGCGCCGAAGGCCACGAGGCGGTGCTGGTGTCCCACCAGCTGCCGATCTGGACGGTCCGCCGCTTCGTCGAGGGCCGCCCGCTGTGGCACCGCCCCGACCGCCGGCAGTGCGGGCTGGCCTCGCTCACCTCGCTGACCTGGCAGGGGCCGGACCTCGTGACCGTCACCTATACCGAGCCGGCCGGCCTGGCCGGCCGCCGACCCGGATTCGGGGCCTGACCGCGTCACGAGCCGGCTGCGCAACGACCCCCGGTGAGCCGGCGTGGCTCGAGTCACCCACCCTGCCCGGGCGGCCGGGCCCGGCGCAGCGGATACTGGTCGTCGGTCCTGACGGACCGCTCCCCGACCGGAAGACCAGGACCCCGTCGTGCCCCGTCGACGCAGGACAGCACTGCTGCTCGCCGCCGCGTGCTGGCTCCTGGCCGCCTGCAGCGGGGGAGGGACGGGCGCCCCCGCCAGCCCCGACGTCGCGCCGCCGCCCGGCGCCACCTCGAGCGGCCTGATCCCGGTCGAGAAAAGGGTGTCTGCGCCGACACTTCGGGGTGAGCTCGTCGCCGGCGGGAGCCTGGACGCCGGCGCCCTGTCGGGCAAGGTGCTCGTGCTGAACTTCTGGGCGTCGTGGTGCGCGCCGTGCATCGCGGAGGCGAAAAACCTCACCGAGGTCGCCAACGCGACGAAGGCCAGCGGCGTGGAGTTCGTCGGGGTCGACATCAAGGACGAGAAGGCCGCCGCACTGCGCCACGAGACGCGCTTCGCGGTGCCCTACCCCTCGATCTACGACGAGCGCGGCGCCACTCTGCTCCGCTTCCGCACCCTGGTGCCGCAGAGCCCGCCCACCACCATCCTGGTCGACCGCAAGGGCCGCATCGCCGCCCGCATCATCCAGGGCGTCACCGTTGACGAGCTGATGGCGCCGTTGCAGCGACTGCTCGCCGAGCCGGCCTGACGTGGGGCCGCTCGCCGGTGCCGGCGACACCTTCGCCCAGGCCGTGACCGACGGGCCGCTGCTGCTGGCCGTCGT
>JANLPD010000666.1:0-2794 GCA_031367045.1 Frankiales bacterium
CGCGGAGGCGTTGGAGTCGCTGCTGGAGCGGAGGGTGAAATTTGCCGAGACTGACGCCCTCGGCGGCTCGGGTGGGATCCGGCACGTCGCCGACGCGGGATAGCGGACCCCCATGACCGACGCCCAGCTGATGTCGACCGCTGCGGACTCACTACGTCCGTCGGGCCGCAGGCCGCGCTGCCCTCCGACGACCGCTGCCCGCAGCAGCCAGCGTGCGGCCTCGGTGCATCGCTCCTCCCAGAGGGCGCCGGTGCGCAGGGCGAGCGCAGTGAAGCGCTCCTCCTCGCGTCGCAGGAGGAGCAGCTTGAGGTCGAGCAGTCCGGCGCCGCGGCGGGCCGTCACCAGCCGCCGCTGTAGCCACAGCCGGCCACTGCGACCAGGGGGGTGCCGCGGAACCCGCCTCTCAGGACTCATGACGCGTCCTCCGCCGCAGTGCTGGCGCTACGCGGGTGGTGGCGCAAGTCGAGCTGGGCTGTCGGCAGCATGGTCAGCTCCCGACGCGGCAGCAGTGAGAGGACCTGCCAGGCGCGGTCCAGGGTGTCCTCCAGTGTCCGCGGCTCGTCGCGGTGCTGGTCGACCAGGTCGCGGGCGAAGGAGGTCTCGAAGTCGAGGTACAACCGGTCGGTCATGCTCAACGCCGGCCGGCCGATGAGGTCAGCCAGCTCGCGTACCTGCCTTGCCTTGGCGAGCGCCGCCAGCAGCTGGGCGGCCACATCCAGGTGGTCCTCGCGGGTGCGCCCAGGGCCAGCGCCGCGGCGCATCAGCCGACTCAGCGACGACAGCGCGTCGACCGGCGGGTAAACGCCCGTGGGCAGCGCATCCGGGGACAGCACGATCTGGCCCTCGGTGATGTAGCCGGTCAGGTCCGGCACCGGGTGCGTGATGTCGCCCGCCGGCATGGTGAGCACCGGCAGCAGAGTCACCGAGCCCGCCCGCCCTCGAATCCGCCCGCAACGTTCGTACAAAGACGCCAGATCGCTGTAGAGGTAACCTGGGTAGGCCCGCCGGGCGGGAATTTCACCGCGGGCGGAGGAGACCTCGCGGACGGCCTCGCAGTAGCTCGTCATGTCGGCCATGACAACGAGCACGTGACGGCCGCAGTCGAAGGCCAGGTACTCCGCGATGGTGAGGGCGATGCGGGGCGTGAGGATGCACTCGATGACCGGGTCGTCGGCGGTATTGAGCAGCAGCGCCAGCTCCCCGGCGCTCGAGCGTTCCTCAAGAGCATCCCGGACGAGTGCCGCGTCGGGATGGGTCAGGCCGAGGCCGGCAAAGACAACCGAGAACGGCTCGCCGGCAGCCGAGGCCTGCGCGGCGATCTGGGTCGCCAGCTCCAGATGCGGCAGCCCTGCGACCGAGAACACCGGCAGCTTCTGGCCGCGGACCAAAGTCATGAGGCCGTCGATCGCGCTGACACCGGTCAGGACGGGCTCGGCCGGTGGCTCCCGCCGGGTCGGGTTGATCGCCCGACCGGCGACCGCAACGGTGCGGCTTCCAAAGATCGGAGGGCCTCCGTCGACCGGCTCGCCGCGCCCGTTGCACACTCTGCCGAGCCAGCCGTCCCCCACTGCGATCTGCATCGGTGCGCCGTCGAAGGCGATCCGGGTGCCGGCGACGTCCATCCCGTCGGTGCCCTCCAGGATCTGTACGACGGCCATGTCCCGATCGACCTCCAGCACCAGCCCGTGCCTGACCTCCCCGTCGGCGAGCCGGACCCTGGCGAACTCGTCCCAGCCGACGCCCTCGACCCCGCGCAGCACCACCAGCGGCCCGCGCAGCGACTCCACTCCGGTGTGCTCGAGCACCCCCCACCCGGTCATGACCGCTCCAGAGCGCGCAGCCGCTTGAGCGCCTCGTCGCGCCTCGTGGCAATCGCCAGCAGATCCTCGCCGACGTCCTCCCGGGCGCGTACGACCAACGTGAAGTCGACCTCCTCCACGGTGGCGGCCGGCACACCGTGCTCGACCAGGGCTTGGCAGGCGTCGATGACATCCAGGACGAGGCGGGTTAGCCCGACGGTGCGCTCGGGTGAGCTGACCGCATCGACCGGGCTGATCGCGCTCTGCTGCAGCAGGCCGTCGCGGATCAGCCGCCCGGCCAGCATGACGATGCGTTCGTGCCCGGGAAGCGCCCCCAGGCCCATCAGCTCGGACAGCGCGGTGAGACGGTCGGACTCGGCGAGCAGGGTGGCCAACCGGGCCCGCCGGCGGACCCAGTCGGGATCGCCGTTGCGGGAATGCCAGCCGCCGAGGGCCGCGGCGTCGCGAGAGAACGAACCCTCCCAGGACAACGCCGGGTAGTGCCGCGCATAGGCCAGGTCACGGTCGAGCGACCACAGCGTGCGGACGAACCGCTGAGTGTGAGCGGTGACCGGCTCGGTCAAGTCTCCACCTGGCGGAGACACGGCGCCCACGACGGTCACCGAGCCCTCCAGCCCGCCGAGCGTCCGCACCCGGCCAGCACGCTCGTAGAACCCGGCCAACGCAGACGACAACACCGCCGGGTAGCCCTCCTCGGCTGGCAGCGCGCCTGTTCGGGACGCAAACTCGCGTAACGCCTCGGCCCAGCGCGACGTCGAGTCGGCGATGACGACAGCGTGGTAGCCCATGTCCCGGTAGTACTCAGCGACCGTGGCAGCCGAGTAGATGCTCGCCTCGCGAGCCATCATCGGCATGTTGGACGTGTTGGCGACGATGACGGTCCGGTCAACCAGCCGCCCGCCCGTCCTCGGGTCAGCCAGCTCCCTGAACTCCTCCAGCACGTCAGCCATCTCGTTGCCGCGTTCGCCGCACCC
>JANLPD010000680.1:0-3824 GCA_031367045.1 Frankiales bacterium
GGACGTCGGGGGCCTCCATCGGCGTGATCGCGACGCCGGCCGCCGTCGCGCAGGGCGTCTGCGACCGGCTGGTGGCCGCCGGGGTGACGAGCATCCTGAACTTCGCGCCGACGGTGCTGCTGGTGCCCCAGGGGGTTGACCTGCGCAAGGTGGACCTGGCCGTCGAGCTGCAGATCCTGTCCTTCCACGAGCACCGAAAGGCAGCGGACGGGCTGGCTGGCGACGTGCTGGCTACCGACGTGCCGACTGCCGACGTGGTGGGGGTGGCTCAGTGAGCGTCCTGGTTGTCGGCGTCTCGCACCGCAGCGCCCCGGTCTCCCTCCTCGAGCGGGTGACCGTCGGCGTCGCCGACACCGAGAGCGTGCTGGCCGAGCTGCGCGCCAGCGACCCGGTCGGCGAGGCCGTCGTGCTCGCGACGTGCAACCGGGTCGAGGTCTACACCGACAGCGACGCGTTCCACGCCGGCGTCGACGCGGTCAGTGACCTGCTCTCCCGGCTGTCCGGCGTACCGCTCGACGAGCTCGCCAAGCACCTGTACGTGCACTGGGAGGGCCAAGCTGTGCTGCACCTGTTCCGGGTGGCCAGCGGCCTCGACTCCATGGTGGTCGGGGAGTCCCAGGTGCTCGGCCAGCTGCGCCGGGCCTACGGCGAGGCGCGCGACGGCGGCTCGGCCGGCCGCGTCCTGCACGAGTTGTTCCAACAGGCTCTGAAGGTCGGCAAGCGGGCCCACTCCGAGACCGGCATCGACGCGGCCGGCCAGTCCCTGGTCACGGTCGGGCTCGGGCAGGCCATCGAGGTGCTCGGCCCGCTCGAGGGGCGAGACGTGCTCGTCGTCGGCGCCGGTTCGATGGGCGCCCTGGCCGGTGCCACGTTGCGCCGCGCCGGCGTGGGTCATGTCGTCGTCGCCAACCGCACCCTTGTCAACGCCGAGCGGCTCGCCGCATCGCTGGAAGGCACGGGTATCGGTTTGGCCGGCCTGGAAGACGCCTTGGCCAAGGCCGACGTGGTGGTGACCTCCACCGGTGCTACCGGCATCGTGCTCGACCTGGAGCTGGTCCGCCGCGCGGTCCAGGCCCGGGCCGGCCGACCCCTTGCCCTGCTCGACCTCGCGTTGCCGCGGGACGTCGACCCTGCGGTCCGCGGCCTGCCGGGTGTGACGCTCGTCGATCTGGAGTCGCTGCAGCAGGTGCTCGACGGCAGCCAGGCCTCGGCCGACGTCGAGGCGGCCCGGCAGATCGTGACCGAGGAGGTCGGTGGCTTCCTGGCCTGGCAGCGCGTTGCCAAGGTCGCCCCCACCGTCACCGCCCTGCGCGACCGAGCCGACGAGGTGGTGCTGGTCGAGCTGACCCGGCTTGCCAGTCGGGTGCCAGACCTGTCCGACCGCGACCGCGCAGAGGTCGAGCAGACGGTTCGCCGCGTCGTACAGACTCTCCTGCACGCCCCCACGGTGCGGGTGAAGGAGCTGGCAGAGGGCCCGGATGGGCTGGTCTACGCCGAAGCCTTGCGCGAGCTGTTCGGCCTGGACCGCGCGGCCCCTGCCGCCGTCGCCCGGACGTCGATGGCCGCTCAGCAGGCCGAGGCCCCTGCGAAAACCGTCCATGACACCCCGGTGGCGCACGCATGAGCGCCGCCCTGCTGCGGCTCGGCACCCGCGGTAGCGCCCTGGCCCTCGCCCAGTCCGGGGCCATCGCCGCCACCCTCATCGCCGAGCTCGGCCGGCACGTAGAGATGGTCAGCGTGCAGACGCAGGGCGACCTGTCGCCGGCCGCCATCACCCAGATGGGCGGGACAGGGGTGTTCGTCACGGCTCTGCGCGAGGCTCTCCTGGCCGGCGAGGTCGACCTCGCGGTGCACTCCTACAAGGACCTGCCGACGGCTCCGGCACCCGGTCTGGTCATCGCGGCGGTGCCCCCGCGTGAGGATCCCCGAGATGTGCTGGTGGCGCGCGACGGGCTGAGACTCGGCGAGCTGCCGACCGGCGCGCGGGTTGGCACCGGGTCGCCGCGGCGGATGGCGCAGCTGCGTGGCCTCGACCTGGGCCTGCAGATCGTCCCGGTCCGGGGCAACGTCGACACCCGCATCGGCAAGGTCGCCTCCGGCGAGCTGGACGGCGTCGTTCTGGCCAGGGCCGGCCTGGCCCGGCTCGACCGGCTGGACGAGGTGACCGAGGTGCTCGACCCGCTGCAGGTCCTGCCCGCCCCGGCGCAGGGCGCCCTCGCCATCGAGTGCCGGGCCGACGACGCGGACGTCCTGGGGCTGCTCGCAGCCCTGGAGGATCCCGACTCGCGCGTGGCCGTCGATGCTGAGCGCGCCTTGCTGGCCGCCCTCGAGGGTGGCTGCTCGGCGCCCGTCGGCGCCCTGGCCCAGGTCGCCGCGGGCGACGACGGGCCCGAGCTCTACCTGCGCGGCCTGGTGGCTGCGCTGGACGGGTCGGACGCGGTGCGCCTCTCGGCCACCGGTGCGACCACCGACGCTCAGGGGGTGGGCAGGCGGCTGGCGGCCGAGCTGCTCGACCTGGGTGCGGCACTGTTGATGGGAGAACACAGATGAGCGCCACCCGCCCCCGCCGCCCGGCCGGCTACGTCGCCTTCGTGGGGGCCGGCACCGGCGACCCAGCCCTGTTGGTCCAGCGGGCGGTCGAGCTGCTCGCAGCGGCCGACCTCGTGGTGGCCGACCGCCGCTGCGGCGGGCTCGTTCTGCTCCTCGCCGGCCCCGCGACCGAGGTCGTGGTGACTGAGGCGGGTGAGCTGCAGGGCGCCGTCCTCATCGCGGCCGCCAAGGACGGCAGGGCCGTTGTCCGGCTGCTGCCCGGCGACCCCTTCGCCACCGAGGAGGGACCCAAGGAGGCCGACACCGTCGCGCGGGCCAAGCAGCGCCTCGAGATCGTCCCGGGCCTGCCCGGCGCTGTTGCGGTCCCGGCCTATGCCGGCGTCCCCGTCGGGCTGCCACGCACCGTCGCCCGCGTCACGGACTCCCTCGACTGGCGTTCGGTCGCCGCGGGTCCGGGCCCGCTGGTGCTGATGTGCCAGGCGGCCGACGTCGCCAAGACCGCGAGCGCCCTGGTCGAGCACGGCCGCAAGCCCGGCGAGGCCGTGTCCGTCACGGTCGGCGGTACGACGGCCGCGCAGCAGACGGTGCTCACCACGCTCGATGCCGCCGAGGCCGACGTCGGCGCGGCCGGCCTGGCCGGCGAGGCCGTCGTCGTCGTCGGCGACGTCGCCAAGAAGTCCGAGCGCCTCGGCTGGTTCGAGAGCCGCCCGCTCTACGGTTGGCGGGTGCTGGTGCCCCGCACCCGCGACCAGGCCGGCGCCCTGTCGGCGCAGCTTCGCCGGCTCGGCGGCGTCCCCGTCGAGGTGCCGACCATCGCGGTCGAGCCGCCCCGCACGCCCGCCCCGATGGAACGCGCTGTCAAGGGACTGGTCACCGGTCGCTACCAGTGGGTCGCCTTCACGTCCGCCAACGCGGTCAAGGCGGTTCGCGAAAAGGTGGAAGAGTTTGGCCTGGACGCCCGTGCGTTCGCCGGGGTGAAGGTCGCTGCAGTCGGCGAGGCCACCGCAGAGTCCCTGCTCTCGTGGGGGATCCGGGCCGACCTGCTTCCCAGCGGGCAGCAGTCCAGCGAGGGACTGCTGGCCGACTGGGCGCCCTTCGACGAGGTGTTCGACCCGATCGACCGCGTGCTGCTTCCCCGCGCCGACATCGCCACAGACACCCTGCTTGCCGGCCTGAAGGAGCTCGGCTGGCAGGTCGACGACGTCACGGCCTACCGCACCGTGCGGGCCGCCCCGCCGCCCGCCGAGACGCGTGAGGCCCTCAAGGGCGGCGGC
>JANLPD010000040.1:0-5147 GCA_031367045.1 Frankiales bacterium
CAGGCCCTCGGAGGTGATGGGTCACGGTGGGCACGGTGAGATGTCGATGGATTCGATGGTCCGCGACATGCGTAACCGGTTCCTCGTGGCCGTCGTCGTTGGCATCGCGGTCACGTTGTGGTCCCGGATCGGGCGGGACGTGCTCGGCTTCACCGCGGCAGCGCCGTTCGGGTGGCGCGACGATGTGTTCCAGCTGGTGCTGAGTCTGCCGGTGATCTTCTATTCGGCGTGGGTGTTCTTTTCCGGGGCGGTCCGGGCGCTGCGGGCCCGGACGCTGGACATGATGGTGCTGGTCGCGGTGGCGGTAGGCGCCGGCTGGGTGTACTCGGTCGGGATCACCTTTACCGGTGGCGGCGATGTGTTCTACGAAGCGGCGACGATCCTGACTGCGTTCGTCCTGCTGGGTCACTACTTCGAGATGCGGGCGCGTGGTGGTGCCAACGAAGCGGTTCGTGCCCTGCTGAAATTGGCGCCACCAGTCGCACTGGTGATCCGCAACGGCGAGCCGGTGGAGATCCCCACCGACCAGGTCGTCGTGGGTGACCTGCTGCTGGTCCGCCCGGGTTCCAAGATCGCCTCAGATGGGGTCGTCGTGGACGGTGAGAGCGACGTCGATGAGTCCACGGTGACCGGTGAGAGCCTTCCGGTGCACAAGCAATCCGGTGACGAGGTCGTCGGCGCCACCATCAACACCACCGGGACAATGCGGGTCCGGGCCACCAGGGTCGGCGCGGACACCGCTCTGGCCCAGATCGTGAAGCTGGTGCAGGAGGCGCAGAACTCCAAGGCGCCGGGGCAGCGGCTCGCCGACCGGGCGGCGTTCTGGCTGGTCTTCGTGGCCCTGGTCGGTGGCGCGGGCACCTTTGGGGTGTGGCTGCTCGCTGGCCGTCCGGTCGGCGAGGCGCTGCTGTTCGCGATCACGGTCGTGGTGGTGACCTGCCCCGACGCACTCGGCCTGGCTACCCCGACAGCGATCATGGTGGGTACCGGTCTCGGTGCTGGCCGCGGGGTGCTGTTCAAGAACGCCACCGCGATCGAGACGTCGAAGAAGATCGACGTGGTGGTGATGGACAAGACCGGGACACTGACGCTGGGCGCGCCGGAGGTGACCGACCTGATCGTCGACGGGATGCCCGAGACCGATGCGCTCGCCCTCATCGCCGCCGTTGAACGGGAATCTGAGCATCCCCTGGCCAGGGCGGTCGTGCAGCGCGCCGACACCGCTGGCGTCCGCCGGCTGACCGCCCGGGACTTCATCAACGTTGCCGGGCAGGGTGCGGTCGCGACGGTGGAAGGCCATCGGGTTGTGGTGGGCAACACCCGGCTGATGGCGGCTGAGGCGGTCGAGCTGGGCACACTCGGCGCTCGACAGGCCGAGCTTGCCGCCGGGGGGCGGACCTCGGTGCTCGCTGCTGTGGACGGCCGGGCCGTTGCGGTGATCGGCATCGCCGACGCGGTACGACCAAGCTCTGCGGCGGCCGTTGCGGATCTGCGCAGCCTTGGCGTCGAGGTGGTCATGCTGACCGGTGACAACGCCGCGACCGCTGCACGGATCGGCGCGCAGCTGGGCATCAGCACGGTGATTGCCGACGTACTGCCCGGTGACAAGGCGGCGAAGGTCAAAGAACTCGCGGCGGCCGGCCACCGGGTGGCGATGGTCGGCGACGGGGTGAACGACGCGCCGGCGCTTGCGCAGGCCGACCTGGGGATCGCGATCGGCGCCGGCACCGACGTCGCGGTGGAGACCGCCGACGTGGTCCTGATGCGCTCGGACCCCCTTGACGTCGCCGTAGCGCTACGGATCGGCCGCGGCACGGTTCGGAAGATGAAGCAGAACCTCGGCTGGGCGATCGGCTACAACACCCTCGCGCTGCCGATCGCGGCGGGGGTTTTCGAGCCAGCGTTCGGGCTGGTGCTGCGCCCGGAGATCGCTGCGATCACGATGGCCGGGTCCAGCTTCCTGGTAGCCGTCAACGCGCTCACCCTCAAAAAGCTCCGACTGCCCAAGCCCGCGCCGGCGACACGACTGCCCTCCGGTAGGCCGCTCCTTGGGCCGGGTCCGCCGCCTTACCCAGCCGTGGACTGATCCGTCTCTGCAAGGAGGAACGATGAACGTGATCCCACCGCTTCCGGTTGCTGGCGCCGGTCGGGACGAGGCGTCCGGCCCCCTGTCGGCGGAGGACCTGCGTCTGCTCGACGCGTACTGGCGGGCGGCGAACTTCGTCTCAGTGGGGCAGATATATCTGCTGGCCAACCCGTTGTTGCGGGAGCCGCTGCGGCTGGAGCACGTCAAGCCCAGGCTGCTCGGCCATTGGGGGACGACACCCGGGCTGAACCTTCTCTACACCCACCTCAACAGGGTCATCGTCGGGCGTGGGCTGGACGCGATGTACGTCATCGGACCGGGACATGGCGGGCCGGCCCTGGTCGCGAACGCTTACCTGGAGGGGACCTACAGCGAGGTGTACCCCGAGGTCAGCCGGGACACCGAGGGGCTGCGTCGGCTGTTTCGGCAGTTCTCCTTCCCCGGTGGCATCCCGAGCCACGTCGCCCCGGAAACCCCCGGCTCCATCCATGAAGGAGGTGAGCTCGGCTACGCCCTGGCACACGCCTACGGCGCGGCGTTTGACAACCCAGACCTGCTCGTCGCCTGCGTCATCGGCGACGGTGAGGCCGAGACCGGCCCGCTCGCCGCGAGCTGGCACTCCAACAAGTTCCTCGACCCGGTCAACGATGGTGCCGTCCTGCCCATCCTGCACCTGAATGGCTACAAGATCGCCAACCCGACAGTGCTGGCGCGCATCCCGCACGACGAGCTGATCGCGTTGCTGACGGGCTACGGCCATCAGCCCTTCCTGGTGTCCGGGGAGGACCCGGCGCAGGTCCACCAAGCCCTTGCGGCGGCACTGGACGACGCGCTGACCGAGATCACCCGGATCCAACGCGCCGCCCGGCAAGGTGGCGACAGGCAACGGCCCCGCTGGCCGCTGATCGTGCTGGCCACCCCCAAGGGATGGACCGGCCCCAAGGAGGTCGACGGGCTCCCGACCGAAGGCACCTGGCGTTCCCACCAGGTGCCGCTGGCCAACCTTGCGGACAATCCCGAACATCTGCGTCAGCTCGAGGACTGGTTGCGCAGCTACCGCCCGGAGGAGCTGTTCGACGAGGCCGGCGCGCTGATCCCGGAGCTGGCGGCGCTGCCGCCGACCGGTCCGGCCCGGATGAGCGCCAACCCGCACGCCAATGGCGGTGCGCTGCTGCAACCTCTGCGGCTGCCGAACTTCGCCGACTACGCCGTTGCGGTCGACGCCCCAGGTACCGAGCTGCACGAGGCAACCCGCGTACTTGGGACCTTCCTACGCGACGTCATCCGGGACAACCCCCACACCTTCCGGTTGATGGGCCCAGACGAGACCGCGAGCAACCGGCTGGGAGCAGTGTTCGAGGCAACCGACCGGGTGTGGCAGGGCGAAGGGCTGCCCACCGACGAGCACCTCGCCCGGTCAGGTCGGGTCATGGAGGTGCTGTCCGAGCACCTGTGCGAGGGATGGTTGGTGGGCTACCTGCTCACCGGCCGGCACGGTCTGTTCTCCTGCTACGAGGCGTTCATCCACATCGTGGATTCCATGGTCAACCAGCACGCAAAATGGCTCAAGGTCACCAACGGCATCGCGTGGCGTCGGCCGATCGCATCGCTGAACTACCTGCTGACCTCGCACGTCTGGCGCCAGGACCACAACGGCTTCTCCCACCAGGACCCTGGCTTCATCGACCACCTGGTGAACAAGAAGGCGGAGATCGTACGGGTCTACCTGCCGCCGGACGCAAACACGCTGCTGTCTGTGGCCGACCACTGCCTGCGGAGCCGGCAGTACATCAACCTGATCGTGGCCGGCAAACAGCCGGCGCTGTCCTTCTTGAGCATCGAGGAGGCAGTGGCGCACTGCACCCGCGGGCTGGGTATCTGGGAGTGGGCCAGCAACGACGAAGGCGACGGCACTGGCGGGCTGCCCGACGTTGTGCTGGCCTGCGCCGGGGACGTACCAACGCTAGAGACCCTGGCCGCCGCCGCCCTGCTCCGCGAGCACCTCCCGACGTTGAAGGTGCGGGTCGTCAATGTGGTCGACCTGATGCGGCTGGAACCCGAGAGCGAGCATCCGCACGGCATGCCCGACGCGCAGTTCGATGCGTTGTTTACCGTGGACCGCCCAGTGATCTTCGCCTACCACGGCTACCCATCGCTGATCCACCGGCTGACCTACCGTCGCACCAACCACGCCAATATTCACGTCCGCGGGTACAACGAGGAAGGCACGACCACCACTCCCTTCGACATCGTCATGCTCAACGACCTCGACCGCTTTCACCTGGTCATCGACGTGATCGACCGGGTGCCCGGCCTTGGCGCTGCCGCTGCACACCTTCGCCAACGGATGGTCGATGCGCGGCTGGGGGCGCGCGGCTATACCCGTAGCCACGGCGAGGACGACCCCGCGATCAGCGACTGGACCTGGCCGCGCGGGTGAGGCGATCGCCGGGTGGACTTGGCGAGGACGGGGCCTGACAGATGCGCGTACTGGTCATCAACGCCGGATCCTCCAGTCTGAAGCTGCGGCTGCTCGACGACCACGACACCATCGAGCAAAGCGCTGACCTGTCCGCTGGTCCAGATGGGTTCGACATCACCCAGCTCGCAGATGCTCTGCGCTCCTGGGGCAGGCCTGATGTCGTTGGGCACCGCATCGTGCACGGCGGGACGATCTTCACGGGGCCGGTCCGCATCGACGACGAGGTACGACGACAGCTAGGGGAGCTCACCGACCTCGCCCCGCTGCACCAGCCCAAATCCCTGGCAGCACTGGACGCCGTCACTGCTCAACTCCCCGACGTTACCGCGATCGCCAGCTTCGACACCGCCTTCCACACCACCATTCCGGCTGCGGCCGCGACCTACGCGGTGCCTCGCGAGTGGCGTGAGCGATACGGGATCCGCCGCTATGGCTTCCACGGGTTGTCGCACGCCTACAGCTCACAACGTTGCGCGCTACTGCTCCAGGAACCGTTGGAGGGGCTGCGAATCGTGACCTGTCACCTCGGCGCGGGCGCCTCACTGGCGGCCGGGGCGAGCGGCCGCAGCGTCGACACCA
>JANLPD010000060.1:0-3213 GCA_031367045.1 Frankiales bacterium
TTCTTCGCGGTTCAACTCCTCCGCGGAAACGTCCTGGAACCGGCGTTCCTCACCACGGGGCACCGCCCCATCAATCCAAGATAACTTGCGAACACTCTCCCGTCGTCGTACGGTGACGAGGTGGGTGCCGAGCCGATCATCGCGGACAGCGCCCGCAAGCACGGTGTCAGCGACGACGACATCCTTCACGCCTACCGGAACCCGATCCGGGTGTTCGAGTTGGACGAGGGCTTCACGATGGTGATTGGCGCGAACCACGCGGCGATCGTCTTCGAGATCGGCGTCGTCGATGGCACGGAAGCTCCCGTGATCGTACACGCGATGCGGGCACGCGAGAAGTTCTTGAGGTGATGACGGTGCCGCGTTCAGTGCAGGAGATCCTCGACCACGCCGACGCGTTGGCCGCCCGGTTCGAGGAGTACGAGCCGGCCGCAGGTGATGAGCGTGATCCCGTCGCCTACGCGGCCTTGCGAGACGCAGTCGTGTCGCGCTCCGACGCCGAACGCGCGATCAAGGAGGCCGTTGAGCAGGCACGCGGTCGGGGTTACTCGTGGGCGTTCATCGGCAAGATCATCGGGACCTCGGGCGAGGCGGCGCGTCAACGCTACGGCCACAGGCAAGAAGCGTAGCTACGAACAGGAACAGGCTACTCGTCGCCGAATGATCGGTGCGATCCGCTCGCTCGGTGCCGCTGCGCCGGGCATGGTCAGATATGGCATTGTCCCAGGGTGGCCTTGAACCCCCCAGAACGCCCCGGGGGCCGTCAGGCTGCCACGAAGTCACGAGTCGTCGCGGGGATGCTGCAAGTCATATTGGGTTGCGCCATTGTGGGTCGCGGGTCTACGCGGCATCGTTGAGCGCAGTTGCCGGACTGAGTGCCGTAGCCGGACTCGCCCTGCTGGCAGCCGTGTCGCTGGCGTTGCTGGTTCGCCGTTCCCATTCGCCATCCGCCTCGGTCCCCGATCTTGGGGCCAGGCGATCATCGCGGGTGCTTGGGGGTCTGCTGGCGTCTATCGGGGCTCTGCTTGTTTTTGGCGGGTCACTCGGAAACGAGCCACAAGTTCCCGGCGCTGCGATGTCTAGGTCAACGACTACTTCCTGAGGTGGCAATTGCCGAACGGCAGGACAGCGACTTGCTCTACCGAGTTGGTCGACGGCAACCCGCAACCTGGCGACCTGATCACCGTGCGGTACGAGACGTCGCATCCCGGCACCAACTGCCAGGATGCCCGGTACCCCTTGACGTACACCCTGGCGTTCGTCCTGACGGGAGTGGGGCTCGTGGGGATGGCCGGCGCGTATCTCATCTATCGACGCGCGTCCAACAGCCGGAACAGCCTAAGCGGAAGAACGCCAACCTCAGCACCCAAAGATCGCTGGTCTGGGATGGGGCATCACACATCCAGGGAGGCCTGATCTGACACGCATGATCTACCGATTAGAAGTGATGCTCCCTCAGTCGTCCCCGATGTAGCCCGTGCCCGGGTCGATCATGCCCAGGAAGCCGCGGATGTGCTCGCGGTGCCACTCCTCAGGCATGTTCCGTCCGCTGGTTCCGAAGCCGTAGTCCTTGTTCGGCCCGCTGACCCAGTCGTAGTCGGTGCCACCGTCGTGACTCCTCACCGCGAAGACCTCACCGTCCACGTCAAGCGTGCAGAGCAGCCGCCCGCGCCTCAGGGTCGCGTCAGGGGCAACACCCGGAACGGCCTCGTCGCCTGCGTCAGCGTCGTTCATGAGGAAAGGATAGGTGCCGCTTTTCACCTCACAGCGGACTCCCAGGATGAGGTGGTCGTCCTTTCGAGGGCCGTGCTCTGAGACGTATTGGTGGTGTGGCTGCTGCGACGGGGCGTGATGAGGCCGAGACCGCGCGCGCTTTGTCGGAAACTTTGCAGCGAGGCCTGGACCGGCTCGTGGTGCTTGGGAGGTGGCTTTCGGAAGAGCCGGATGCGGATGGGTAGGTCGAGTTCGGTCCAGATCCGGTCGCCGGTGAGGACTTCGGGTGGGTCGCTGCATACGGTCAGGGCCAGGTAGCAGCGGTCACCGAGGGAAAGGGCCCGTCCGCCGGGTAGCGAACGCATGGCGCCGGCAAATTCTGCGTCTCCGGCGAGGAATGGCTCGATGGTGACTCCGGCGGTCGTGAGCAGGGTCTGGAGCTGGCTGGCGTCGATGTCGGCGTCGATCAGTTTGAAGACGACTTCGGCGAGGTTGATGGTGCTGAGCATCGATCCCGGTAGCGCCTGGGCGACCTGATCGGCTCCTGGCTCGTCATGAACCAGCGCCAGGACGGCGGAGGAGTCGAGCACGGTCATTCAGTGGTGGCGGCGGCGCGTCGTTCGTCGAGCAGTTCCTCGACGACCGATCGTTGCGGCGGGACCGCTTTGCCGAGTTGCCGTAACTGGCCGCAGCGTCGTGCGGGGGATGGGGGAGGGGTTCGATCCGCAGGAGCTGCTCACCCCGGACGAGGTGTGCGCGTTGCTGAAGATGAAGCGCACCTGGTTCTACGCCGAGGTGTCCGGAGGGGCGCTTCGGCCGCTCAAGCTCGGAGGCAGCACCCGGGTGCGACGCCGCGACCTCGAGGCCTACCTGGCCAACGTCGAGCGGGCCAGCTGACTCTGCGGGTCTTGGGCCCGATCACCCGTAGCGGGCCGAGGTCGGGCGCCGTCGTCTGGCGCGCCGGCTCGAGCAGCAGGGCTGCCTGCTCAGCGGCGGACAGACTGGCGTTGGACAGCCCGACGGCGGAGTGCTCCAGCGCGGCGGATGACAGGAGCGGGTCGAGCGTCACGTTTGCTGCTGACACCCGTCGACTCGGTCGTACATCACCTCCATGGCGGCGAGGTGCCCCTGCGTCGTCTGAACGTTGGCGTGCCGACGTCGCGTTGCGCGACGGCTACCGACGCCCTTGGCGCAGCTTGGCGGCTTGGGAACGGCGGGTGGTGGCGCGTTGGTCAGCCGACGCTTTGCACGAGGGCCAGATGGTTCGTGGCTGCACCGGGAAGCATCCGAAGTTCGATGGACCCGTCAGGCGCCACCGACAACACCTGAGCCACCGCCGGTTCGGCGTCCTCGCAACCAACAAGTAGATGCATGCCCGCGGTGATCGTGAGTCCGGCTTTGGCGTTGTGGCCGCGTGCGAGTAGGCGCCCGTCGTCCTGCATGCGCTGGATCAACCCACAGGTCATACGCCATAACTCATCCCTCCGTTCCGACGAAACG
>JANLPD010000071.1:0-2588 GCA_031367045.1 Frankiales bacterium
TAGGCCCGTCCCGGTTTGATCGCCACATCTCAGCCGGGTAGCCCGCGTCCGGGTCGCCCGGGCCCGCCGCCACCGCCGAAGTGGCGATCTCGCGCGCCCAGGCCCGTTGGCTTGATCGCCACAACAACAGGGCCGCCACGTCGACGGTTGTCCACAGAGCGGTGAGATGCCCTGACAGCAGCCGCCTTTCGGCGCAGCCTCACGGAATGGACAGCGATGGGCAGCGCCCGCAGCCCGACTACCCCCAGCCGGACGTCGAGCTTGCAGCCGGCATCGGCGTCCTGGCTGCAGAGGTTGCGACCGGCCGACCGGAGCTTCGGCGCATGCTCAGGACCCAACGCTGGAAGCGCTACGGACGGGTCGTCGTGTGCCACAACGGGCCGCTTACGCCTGAGCAGTTCGTGTGGGTCGCCGTTCTGCGATCACCGCGGGGCGTAGTCCTCGCCGCGATGACGGCGGCCACCGGACGTGGCCTGCGTTGGGAGGTCCCACTCCGGCCTCAGCTCCTAGTGCCGGCCGCCGGCCCGCTCCCTCACCTGACCGGTGTGGACGTGCGGCGCACCCGACTGCTCGAGGCGGTCGACGTGCATCCGACTGCCCAGCCTCCGCAGTTGCGTCTGTCGAGGGCGCTGCTCGACCAGGCAACGCTGTTGCGGCGTCCCGACGATGTCAGGGCGGTCTTGTGCGCGGGGGTGCAGCAGCGGATGGTCCGGGCAGGGGACCTACGGGAAGTCACTTTTCGGATGGGTCCGCTCCGACACAGAGCGTTGATGCTGCGCACCATCGACGACATGGAGGGCGGTGCCCACAGTGTCCGCGAGCTGGCCTTCGGTCGGCTGATGGCCACGTCGGGACTACCCCAGCCCAGCCGCCAGGTTGTGAGGCAGAGGTCGGGTGGCCGGCACTACCTCGACGCTGTTTGGGAGGACTACGCGCTGCACGTCGAGCTCGACGGGCTGGGGCACCTGGTCATCACACAGTGGGACGCCGACTGCTACCGGCACAATGAGCTCGAGCTCGGCAAGCAGTGCGAGCGACGGCTGCGGATCCCCGGCTTCTGGGTCGACGAGCGGCAGGATCGCGTCGTCGATCAGATCAGCCGTGGTCTGCTCGCTGGTGGATGGGACGGCACTCGGTTGCCTCGCCCGTTCATGCTGAGTGCGCTAGCGGCCTGACGGCGGCCGCCACACCACGCAAGGCCACGTCACGTCACGTGACCCCACGCCGTCCGATTGGCCGGACAGAAGTCTCCCCGGGATGTGGCGATCTTCTGCTGAGGTTGAGCCTGCAAGATCGCCACAACCGGCCTGGGTCCGCTCAAGTCGGTGCCAGCCACCGCGCTTCCCGTGGGGATGTGGCGATCTCGCCCGGAGCGAGCCGCGGTCAAGATCGCCACATCCCGAGGTCACGGGTCGGCCCCCACAGGGGCCGGCGCAGGATCAGCCGGCCCCAGCCGACCCAGCCGGCCCAGACAGCGCCGGCGCGGGATCGGCCAGCCCGCTCGGCCTAGCAGGCCTAGCAGGCCTAGCCGGCCCAGCGGGCCTACGCTGAGGCTCGTGGCCTATGCGGACGCACCGATCGGGGTCTTCGACTCCGGCGTGGGCGGGCTGACCGTCGCGCGGGCGCTTCTTGACCAGCTCCCCAACGAGTCGCTGCTCTACCTCGGCGACACCGCCCACGGACCCTATGGGCCGCTGCCGCTCGCCGAGGTGCGCCGGCACTCGCTCGCCGCCAAGGACGACCTGGCCGGCCTGGGCGTCAAGATGCTGGTGATCGCCTGCAACAGCGCGTCCAGCGCCTGCCTGCGCGACGCCCGCGAGCGCTACGACGTCCCGGTCGTCGAGGTGGTGTTGCCGGCCGTACGCCGCGCCGTCGCCACGACGCGAAACGGCAACGTGGGTCTGCTCGCCACCACAGTGACGGTCGCGAGCGGCGCCTACGACGAGGCCTTCTCGGCAGCACCCCAGGTGAGCCTTACCAGCGCCGCCTGTCCGCGCTTCGTCGATTTCGTGGAGCGGGGCGTCACGACCGGACGGCAGCTGCTGCAGTTGGCGACCCACTACCTCGACCCGGTGCTTCGCGCCGACGTGGACACCCTTGTGCTGGGCTGTACTCACTACCCGCTGCTGGCCGGCATGATCTCGCTCGTCGTCGGCGAGCGGGTCACGCTGGTGAGCAGCGCCGAGGAGACCGCAAAGGACGTCTACCGGGTGCTGTCACAGGAAAAGCTTGGCCGCGACCCCGACCAGCCATCGCCGACCCACCGGTTCCTGGCGACCGGAGACGCAGCGCCCTTCGCCCGCCTCGGCCGTCGTTTCCTCGGACCCGAGATGGGCACCGTCACGACCCTCGCCGACAGGACCACTGCATGCAGCTGACCGTGCTTGGGTGCGCAGGGACCTTTCCTGGACCGGGGGGGCCCTGCTCGGGCTATCTCGTCGAGCACGACGGCTACCGCCTCGTCCTGGATCTTGGTGCCGGCGCGCTCGGACAGCTGCAGCTGCACTGCGGGCTGCTTGACGTCGATGCGATCTACATCACCCACATGCACGCCGACCACTGCATCGACCTCGTCGCCTACTCCTACG
>JANLPD010000083.1:0-5253 GCA_031367045.1 Frankiales bacterium
CGCCGCAGCGCCTTGGTGTAGCCGTGCGCGACGCTCCGCTCGCCGTCCGGCGCGAACGGGTAGCCACCGAGGCGCTTCGGGTAGGTCCGCAGGAGCTGCACGGCGTGCGGCCCGACCGGCGTCGGGTCCGGCAGCTGCGGCGGCAACGCCTTGGCCTGCCGATGCTCGCCACGGGCCCGATCGGCTATCCAGTGCAGCGGGTTGCGCGTCAACGGCTGGGGGTCCTCCCAACGCTCCCGGAAGACGGTCTCGACGTCACCGACGACCGGTCCGCGCAGGGCCACCATGGCGTCGTGCCACGGCGGTCGCTGGCCATAGATCTTTGCCATCGGCTGCGGTTGCGGGTCGCCGCGATGGTCTGCATCGTCACGCCGGCCGTGGCACAAGTCGATGCCGCCCACGAAAGCGACGTCAAGCTCCGGCCGGCCGGGGTGTCTCAGCACCACAAACTTCTGGTGGTGCGAACCTCCGGTGCGCACGCGCATGTCCAGCAGGCACTCGCCACCAGCCTGTTGGATCTCCTCGCCGAGGTGCCGGTTCTCCGCGGAGCTGAAGGCAAGCTTGTCCAGGTGCGAGCGCCAGATCAGCCCGCGAACATCAACGCCGCGGCGCGCCGCCTTGCAGAAGGCCTGCGAGACGGCGCTGTCGGGGTCACCGGTCAGGAGCTGGTCGGGGTCGCCGCGCCAGTCGGTGAACAGCAGTAGGTCGTCGCGCTGCAACAAGCTGACTCGATCGACCAGCTCGGCGAAGTAGTGCGCGCCGTGTACCAGAGGTGTTGCGGCATTGCCCGTCGACCAGGCCGCGCCGTCGGGGTGCCGCCGGTCCAGACGCGTTGCTGGGTTACGACGCTCTGCGGCGCTGAGGAACCACTCGGAAAGGGCCACGGTCTTCGGAGTCCTGCCCCCGCTGATCAGTTCCACTCACGACGAGCGGGCGACTAGCCGAACAGCCCTGCCAGGGCCATGATCTCATCAGTCGTGCTGCCCGGCACGAGGTAGCCGTCCTGCTTTTCAATGTCCGCCAGGTGGGCGGCGATGTCCTCGGCGACGACAGAAGCGCCCTTGCCGGCGAACCAGCCCGGGGCCAGCCCGGTGAAGACGCGAGCGTAGCGGCCACCGGCGGCACTGTAGGCGCCATGCGTCGTCGTACAGGCTTCGCTGGACAGGTAGGTGACCATCGGCGTCACGAACTCAGGTGCCAGCACATCGGCGAAGGCGCCGAGCAGTTCCTCGGTCATCCGGGTCCTGGCGACCGGCATGATCACGTTGGACAGGATGCCGGCGCGGGCCCCCTCCACCGCGAGGACGTTGGACAAGCCGATCAGGCCAGCCTTGGCCGCAGCGTAGTTGGATTGGCCGAAGTTGCCGAAGGTCGCGTTCGACGCGGTGAAGACGAAGCGGCCGTAGCCGTTCTCCTTCATCACGGCGAAGGCTGGCTGGCTGACGTAGAACGCGCCCCGCAGGTGTACGTCCAGGACGGCCTCGAGGTCGGCCCACTCGAGCTTCAGGAAGCTCTTGTCGCGCAGGATTCCGGCGTTGTTGATCACGACGTCCACCTTGCCGAAGGCCTCGACCGCGGTCTTGACGATGTTGGCCCCGCCCTCGGGGCTGGACACGGAGTCGTAGTTGGCGACGGCCTCCCCACCCGTGGCCTTGATCTCATCGACGACCTTCTGGGCTGCCGCGTCGTTGCCGCCGCTGCCGTCGACGCTGCCGCCGAGGTCGTTGACGACCACGGCCGCGCCACGGGCTGCAAGGTCGAGGGCGTAGGTGCGACCCAGGCCGCCCCCCGCTCCGGTCACGATGGCAACTCGTCCGTCGAAGCTGATGTCGGTCAAGGTCTTCCTCTCACCCGGGTTGTCCTGTCCGGACCAGAGCCTCTCGCACCGACCCGGCGGCCCGGAGAGGGGGCCAGGAGAGGGTGCCCGGCCGTCCGGCAGCTCTCGCGGGCGGCCGGGCTGGTCGCCCGCTCCTCTTAGGCTGAACCGCATGCGGATCCTCGTGCTCGGTGGGACGTCGTTCGTCGGTCGCGCGATCGCGGCGGAGGCCCTGGGCCGCGGGGACGAGCTCACGCTGTTCAGCCGCGGCATCACAGGCGCCGCCCTCTTTGCGCGGGCCGACCGTCGCAAAGGCGACCGTGAGACGGGTGACTACGCGTCGTTGGCGGACGGCTCGTGGGACGCCGTCGTGGATGTCAGCGCATACGTCCCACGCCATGTCGCGCAGGCGGCCGAGGCCGTGCAGGACCGGGGCGGGCGCTACCTGCTCATCTCGACCGGTTCGGTCTACGACCGGGCCCTGGCCGCGCCGGATGCAATGGACGAGAACGCCCCACGGCTTGCGCCCGTCCGCAACACCGAGGAGGTGACCGGTGAGACCTACGGCGCACTGAAAGTCGCCTGCGAGGACGACGTCCTGGCCCGCTTCGTGGACAGGGCCACCATCGTGCGGCCCGGCATCGTCGCGGGCCCGCACGACGTCACGGACCGCTTCACCTACTGGGTACGACGCGCCGCACGCGGCGGCCGGGTGGCTCTGCCTGGCCGGCCGGACCAGCCGGCACAGGTCGTCGACTCCCGAGACCTGGCCCGGTTCGTCCTGCAGCTGCTCCACGACGACCGCCCCGGCGTCTTCAATGCCGTCGGTCCGGCAGAGCCGGTGACCCTGGCCGGTCTCGTCGAGGCCTGCGCCCTCGGCGCCGGGACGTCGGTGGAGGTGGTCCCCGTCGACCCCTCCGGCGTTGCTGAAGGCTTTCCGCTCGTCCTTGCCGACCCGTCGTGGGATGCGCTCTACCGGCGCAGTGCTGCGGCGGCTCGCGCTGTCGGCCTCACCGCGACGCCCCTCGCGCAGACGGCTGCCGACACGCTGGCCTGGGACCGTGAGCGCGGCGAGCCGCCCCTTGCTGTGGAGCTCACGACCGAGCGTGAGGCCGAGCTCCTCGGCCGCTGAGCGCCTCGCTACGCCGACGAGGACCGGACGGGTGTTCGGCGTCGGCATCTGCGCGACCCCCGTCACGCCTTGCAGGTCGGGGTCGGGCGCTGAGGTTGCCCTGCGCTGCACTGACAGTGCGGCGCAGGTGGCAGGCTGACGCCGTGGAGCTGGGCTGGCACGACACAGACCTGGCTCTGCGGGTGCGCGGACTGCGCAAGACCTATGGCGGCCGGGACGCTGTGGCGGGGCTCGACCTTGACGTGCATCGCGGAGAGGTGTTTGCCCTCCTCGGGCCAAACGGCGCCGGCAAGACGACGACCACGGAGATCCTCGAGGGCTACCGGTCCCGTGACGGGGGCGACGTCAGCGTCCTGGGGGCCGACCCGGCGGGCCCGCCCGCGGGCTGGCGGGCCCGCGTCGGGATCGTCCTGCAGTCGGTGAGCGACCTGGGCGAGCTCACGGTGCTCGAGGCGCTGCGGCACTTCGCCCGCTACTACCCGGACAGTCGTGACGTCGCGGACGTGATGGCCAAGGTCGGCCTCGAGGACCGAGGTGACGCCAGGGTGCGGACCCTGTCCGGGGGCCAGCGGCGGCGCCTCGATGTCGGGCTCGGGATCCTCGGCAGGCCCGAGCTGCTCTTTCTCGACGAGCCGACGACGGGCTTCGATCCTGCGGCGCGCAGGGCGTTCTGGACGCTGATCAGCGACCTCGCTGCCGAGGGCACCACGATCCTGCTCACGACCCATTACCTCGACGAGGCGGAACAGCTCGCCGACCGGGTGGGCGTCATCTCCGCCGGGCGGCTGTTGGACGTAGGCACCCCCGAGAAGCTGGGCGGGCGCGATGGCGACGGGGCAGTCGTCAGCTGGCAGGAGCCGGAGGGAGCGCGTCAGCAAGTGACCGTCGAGCCGACGCGCCTCGTACAGGAGCTGTCCGCTCGCTTTGGCGGAGAGGTGCCCGGACTGTCGGTGGCCCGTCCGTCGCTCGAGGACGTCTACCTGCGCATGATCGCCGGCGCGGAGCAGGCATGAGGCCCGGGCCGGTGGCGCGGATCGGCGCTGCCCGCGCTGTCTTGGAGGTCCGGCTGTTCTTCCGCGAAAAGGACTCGGTCATCTTCACGTTCCTGCTGCCGATCGCCTTCCTGCTGATGTTCTCGGCAGTCTTTTCCAGGCCGATCGCCGGCGTGAGCGCCGCCAGGTACTTCACGGCGGGTTTCATTGCCTCCGGCATCGCCGCCAGCAGCTTCCAGACCCTGGGCATCGCCATTGCCATCGAACGCGACGATGGCAGCCTGAAGCGGCTGAGAGGGACTCCGATGCCGCCGGCCGCCTACCTGGTCGGCAAGCTCGCGATGGTCCTCGCTGTCAGCGTCTGCCAGACGGCCATCCTTCTGGTGCTGGCGACGCTCGTGTTCGACGTGCCGCTCCCGTCGGCAAGAGGCTGGCTCACCTTCGCCTGGGTGTTCATGCTGGGCATCGCCACGTGCTCGTTGCTCGGCATTGCGATCAGCTCGTTGCCGCGGTCCGGCAAGAGCGCGTCGCCGGTCGTCACGTTCCCGTTCCTGATCCTGCAGTTCATCTCGGGGGTGTTTTTCGTCTTCACCGACCTGCCGACCGGGCTGCAGGAGGTGGCTGCGATCTTCCCGCTGAAGTGGATGACGCAGGGCCTGCGGTCGGTCTTTCTTCCCGACGGGTTCCAGGCCATCGAGCCGGCGGGGAGCTGGGAGCACGGGCGGGCGGCCTTGGTGCTCGGCGGCTGGCTGGTCCTCGGGCTGCTGCTGGCTTTGCGCACATTTCGATGGACCCGCCGCGGGGACAACTGACGGCCGTGGCGCAGAACGCCGTGTACAGGCCGCTCGTCTTCCAGGTCAACCCTGTTGGCGCAGATCCAGCGTCAGGTAGCTGCTGTGCGGGCTGAGAAGGTACTCACCGAAGGGCTCGCAGAACTCGAACCCGGCTGACCTATAGAGGGCTCTGGCTGGGGCGAACGCGGCCATCGAACCGGTTTCGAGACTGAGCCGTCCGTAGCCGCGAGCGCGAGCGGTGCCGACCAGGTGCTCGAGCATGGCCCGTCCGACGCCTCGTCCCCTCGCCGCCTGCGCGGTGTGCATCGACTTGAGCTCGCCATGGCCACGGTCGAGCTGCATGAGAGCCCCGACCCCGAGAAGGTCACCGCCCGCGCGGATGCTGAAGAACGACACGCTTGCTGCGAGCAGCCCTGAGACATCGAGCGCGTGAACATCCTCTGGTGGGCTGGCCAGTCTCGCGAAAGCCAAGTGCTTGTCCAGGAGCGCCTGCACATCGGCGGACTCGGGATGGTCGGC
>JANLPD010000084.1:0-3841 GCA_031367045.1 Frankiales bacterium
GACGGCGGCGCCCGCGGCCTCGACACCGGCGAGCAGGTGCAGCGCCAGGTCCGCCTCCAGACGTCCCTCGAGCAGGGAGCGTGAGCTTCGCCGGCTTCCCGGATCACGCCCTCGTGTTCCACGAGGACCATGTACCCGCCAACACGTACGCGTTGGCGGGTACATGGTCGCGCCCCGACTCGCCGCGCTTACGTCCGCCCAGGTGGACACAGCCGCAGCGCCACCGGAGCGGACCCAAGCGGCACCCTTGTCGTACCCCGGCGTAACGTCCGCCCGAAGGGACACGTCCAGGCGCGGCTCGGGCGGACGCAGTGCGGTCCCGTGGCCTCGACACCGGCGAGCAGGTGCAGCGCCAGGTCCGCCTCCACACGTCCCTCGAGGACGGCGCGCTAGCGCATCGCCGCCGGCACAGGGCCGAGGATGTCCGCACTAGTCTGGCCCGGTTCGGACCCGGACACAGGAGGCGAAGTTGGCGCGCACGCGGGACAAGCAGCTCGGTTACAGCGAGATCCAGAACCTCATGCTGGACCAGCCCGGCCGCCAGCAGAAGGCCGAGAAGATCCTGCGGGTGCTCGCCCACTTCCGGGGTACCGACGACCTCGTGGGCGCTCGGGTGCTCGACCTGGGCTGCTCGTTGGGGTTCTTCGTCGAGGCGGCCGCAGAGCGAGGGGCCATCGCGGTCGGGGTCGACATCGACGTAGCGGGGCTGGCCGCTGCCCGCGCCGCCCGTGACCTCCGAGCGGGGTTCTTGTGCGCCGACGGCGAAGCCCTCCCCTTCCCCGACGCCAGCCTCGACGTCGTGGTGTTCAACCACATCTACGAGCACGTCGTCGATGCCGACAAGGTCATGGCCGAGATCCGCCGGGTCCTGCGGCCCGACGGAATCGTCTACCTCGGCATGGCCAACAAGCTGGTGGTCGTCGAGCCGCACTACAAGCTGCCGTTCCTGTCCTGGCTGCCGCACCGTGCGGCCGACGCCTACATGAAGCGGTTCGGGCCGATGGACGCCTACCACGAACGCTTCCGCACCTACCCTGGCCTACGCAAGATGGCGACCGGCCTGCATGTGCACGACTACACCTTCAGCATCCTGGCTGACTCGGGTGCATTCGCCGCACAGGACGTCGTCCCTGGCCCGGCCCCGCGGCTGTTCCGCGCGCTGCCCTCGACGGTTGGCGGCGCTGCGGCCGATCGCCCCGACCTACATCTGGATCGGGTCGCCCTCCGGCCGAGGTCCGGCCGGACCGACGCTGCGGGTACCCCCGACCAGGCTCAAGACCTGACGCCGGGCGCGCGGCGCGACACGCGTCGTCCTTGGTCAGGCGCTCGGACGGCAGGCGGTCCTCACAGGTCGAGCAAGGCCTCGAGGCCGACGGTGAGGCCGGGCCGCAGGCCGATCTGGCGCACGCCGAGCAGGACGCCGGGCATGAACGACGCGCGGTCGTAGGAGTCGTGCCGGATGGTCAGGCTCTCCCCGGACCCGCCGAGCAGGACCTCCTGGTGGGCGACGAGGCCGGCGAGGCGCACGGAGTGGACCGGGATCCCGTCGACATCCGCGCCGCGGGCCCCCGGGAGCGACTGCGCTGTGGCATCAGGAGCCGGGCCGACACCGGCCTCGCGACGTGCGGCGGCGACGAGCTCGGCGGTCCGTCGCGCCGTCCCCGACGGTGCGTCGACCTTGCCGGGGTGGTGCAGCTCGACGATCTCGACCGACTCGAAGAAGCGCGCGGCCTGGGCCGCAAACTGCATCATCAGGACGGCGGCGATGCCGAAGTTGGGGGCGACGAGCACGCCGACCGCCGGGGCCTTCGCGAGCATTGCCCGCAGCTCGGCGAGGCGCTGCTCGTCGAAGCCGGTGGTCCCCACCACGGCGTGCACACCGGCGTGGACGCAGCGGCGCAGGTTGCCCATGACCGCGTCGGGATGGGTGAAGTCCACGGCGACGTCGGAACGGGACAGGTCGACCGCATCACCGACGTCGTAGGCGCCGGCGAGCCGGAGGTCGTCAGCGGCCTCGACCGCGCGCACCACCTCGGCGCCCATCCGTCCGCGTGCACCGAGGACGGCGACCCGCACCGTCACGCCAGCGCGCCTTCGAGGTCCTTGCCCTTGAAAGCGCCGATCGCACCCAGCGCGAGCGGACGGGTCAGCACGTCAACGGCGACGGCGCGCACGTCGTCGGGCGTCACGGCCTCGATGCGGCGCAGCGTCTCCTCGACGGGGAGCAGCTCACGGTGGCTGAGCTCGCTCTTGCCGATGCGGCTCATCCGGGCACCGGTGTCCTCGAGGTCGAGCACGACACCTCCGCGAAGCTGCCCCTTGGCCCGCCGAACCTCCTCGTCGGTGAGGCCGTGCGCGACAACGTCGGCCACGACGGCCCGGCACAGATCGAGGACCTCGCGGGTGCGCTTGGGGGCGCAGCCGGCGTAGACCGCGAAGCTGCCGGTGTCGGCGTGGGCGCTCGTCGAGCTGTAGACCGAGTAGGCCAGGCCGCGCTTCTCGCGCACCTCCTGGAACAGCCGGCTCGACATGCCGCCGCCGAGGCCGGCGTTGAGGACCTGGAGCGCGAAGCGGCGCTCGTCGTCGCGGCGCAGTGCGGTCGAGCCAAGCACCAGGTTGGCCTGCTCGGTCTTCCGCTCCAACACCACGGCACGGCTGTACGACGCGGGCGCCCGGTCGGCCTTTCGCAGGCCCTCCGGCGCCGCGTCACCCGTCAGACGGTCGCCGAAGGCGTCGCGGACGAGCCCGACGAGACGGCTGTGGTCAAGGTTGCCGGCGGCGGCAACCACCATGCGGGGCAACGAGTAGCGGCGCTTGTAGTAGCCGGCGATGGTCGCGCGGGACAGCCGCTCGATGCTCTCGACGCTGCCGATGACGGGGCGCCCCAGCGGGGTGTCGCCGTACAGCGCGGTGGAAAACGCGTCGTAGACCACGTCGCCGGGATCGTCGTCATGCATGGCGAGCTCCTCGAGGATCACGCCCCGCTCGGACTCCACATCGGCAGCAGCGATCCGCGAGCCGGTCACGAGGTCGCACACCACGTCGACCGCGAGTGGCAGGTCCTCGTCCAGGACCCGCGCGTAGTAGCAGGTGACCTCCTTGGCGGTGAAGGCGTTCATCTCCCCGCCGACCGCGTCCATGACCGCCGCGATCTCCAGCGCGTCGCGCTTCGCGGTGCCCTTGAACAACAGGTGCTCCAGGAAGTGCGACGAACCGGCCTGCGTCGCCGTCTCGTCGCGCGAGCCGACCTGCACCCAGATGCCGAGGGCGACCGAACGGACGCCCGGAACGACCTCCGTGACGACCCGAAGGCCACCCGGCAGGACCGTCCGCCGCACGTCCTCCCCCGAGGGGGTGGGCGGCGGCGGAACGGTCCCGGCCGGACGGCCGCTACGGGAGCGAAGTCCTGCCAAGGAGGGCCTAGTCCTCCGCGCCCGCAGTCGCCGCCGCGGGGGCGTCGTTCTGCACCGGGGTCAGGCTGATCTTGCCGCGCGGGTCGATCTCGGTGATCTCGACCTGCAGCTTGTCGCCGACGTTGACGACGTCCTCGACCTTGCCGACGCGCTTGCCGTTGCCCAGCTTGGAGATGTGGACGAGACCGTCCTTGCCGGGTTGGAGGCTGACGAAGGCACCGAAGGCGGCGGTCTTGACGACCGTGCCGAGGAACCGCTCGCCGATCTTGGGCATGGTCGGGTTGGCGATCATGTTGATGACCGCCAGCGCGGCCTCTGCGGCCGGGCCGGACGTGGCACCGATGTAGATGGTGCCGTCGTCCTCGACGGTGATATCCGCGCCCGTGTCGGCCTGGATCGTGTTGATCATCTTTCCCTTCGGGCCGATG
>JANLPD010000110.1:0-2167 GCA_031367045.1 Frankiales bacterium
CGAGGCCTGCCTCGCGGGTCTGCCGTCGGTGGCCACCGCCGTCAACGGCATCCCCGACCTGGTGACTCCGGGACGCACCGGTTTGCTCGTCCCAGCCGCGCGGCCAGAGTTACTGTCCGCCGCCATCCTCGAGGCCGTGTCTTCCGCACACCACCTCGAGAGCTGGGGCTGGGAGGCAGCAGCCGCCGTCCGGGGACGCTTCGACATCAGCGCGATGGTCGATGGGCTTGACCTCGTGTACCAGCGCTGCCTCAAGCGCGGACCGATACTCGTGGGAAGTCACCCGTGACAACCGCCCGCAAAGCAGAGGTCCCGTCACTCGTCGGGTACCTGCTCGTCGCGACTGTCATCCTGCTCCCTGCGTGGGGCAACCGCGGGCCGGCCTCCTCCTCGCCTGTCGACGTCCTCCTCTTGTCGCTTGCTGGCTGGTGGTGTTGGGACGCCGTCCGCCGCTGGAGCCCGACCGCGGCGCCGTACACCCTGCCGGTCTTGCTGTCGCTGACCGCGGGGGCGGTTGCCGGGGCACTGGGGCGCTATCCCGGCGGGGCCGTCATCGCCTTGGCCCAGGATGCCTTCCTGCTGCTCGCGGCACTCGCGATGACCCGTATCGTCACTGCCCCTGGGCCGTGGGCGCGCCGGGTCGCGGTCGGCTGGGTCGCCGGAGCCGTGGCGTGGTCGCTCCCCGTGCTGGCGTCGGCTGCCGGCCTCGTGCCAGCCTCCGCCTGGGGCGTGCTTGTCACCACGAGCAACCAGCGCGCGTTCGGCACGTTCGCCAACCCCAACCTGGCGGGGTCCTACTACGCCGTCTCCTTCTTCGTCGTCCTCGCGGTCATCCGACCATGGCGTCTTCGGGTGCTTCTCGCCGCCGTCCCCCTCGCCGCACTCGCGCTGACTGGCTCGCTCGCAGCCATTGCCGGCACCGGCCTCGGTCTGCTCGTCCTCGCAACGCGGCACGTCGTCCGCTCGCTCGCACCCAGCGCGCCGCGCCGGGCCAGGACGGCGGTCGCCCTCATGGTGGCAGGCGTGACGGCGCTCGCTGGCCTCACTCTCGGCGGACCGGCGCTCGCGTCGGCACCCCAGCAATTTGGCGGCGACGCCGCCCTGCATAACAGCTTCGGTCGGCTCCACCGCTCCGACAGCAGTCGGTTCTACCTGTGGTCGCTAGGGCTCAACCAGCTCGGCGGCAACCTTGTGGTCGGGGTCGGCCCCACCGCTGCTTCGCCCACCCTGCGCGGAATCTCCGATAGCGGTAAGAGCTTGCACAGCGACGTACTCGCCAGCTTGCTCGAGCGCGGGCTGGCGGGAATCGTGGCGCTGTTCCTGCTCATCGGCGGGATCGCTGTCGCGGGCTGGCGCCTGGCGAAGCGGACCGTTCCCTGGCTTGTCGCGCCGGCTGCGCTCTCCGTGGCGGCTCTCTCGATCGTGCCTGGCCTGCTCACCCACGAGGTCCTGCACTTTCGTCACGTCTGGCTGCTGCTCGGACTGCTCATCGGCGCGCGCGCGATCGCCACCCCCCGTCCTCTCGAGCGGACCTGACCCATGAGCCGACACACGCTGCTCGTTGCCAATACCCGCGAAGCGGCGCGGTTCCCAGACGCCATGGCACTGGCCGTCTCGCCCCACCTCGAGGCCGAGGCGCTGCTGCTCGTCCTGAGACGGGCCGGGATCAAGAAGGTGGGTGCGACAAGCGCCGCCCTCGCCGACGAACGGGTCACGCGGACCCTCGAAGTCCTGCGCGCAGGCGGCATCACCATCCGGCACGGCAACGGCGTCTACGAGAAACGTTACCGTCGCGTCGACCTTGACGGTCTGCACCCAGCCTTCGGCGTGTTTGATGTGCGCCGTGGACCGATGTCGCGGTTCACTCGTCGGCTCGTCGACATCGTGGTGGGGATAATCGGACTGCTGATGTTCACTTTGTTCGTGCTCCCACTGCTGTGGCTGCTCGTTCGCCTCGACGACAAGGGACCGCTGCTCTACTCGCAGCGGCGTGTCGGCCTGGGTGGTCGCCTCTTTACCATCTGGAAGATTCGCACGATGCGGGTCGACGCCGAGGCCACAGGCCCGCAGTACGCCGCGCTAGAAGACCCACGCATCACCAGGTGCGGCCGTACGCTGCGGCGGACCCGCCTCGATGAGTTGCCGCAGCTGTGGAACCTGCTCCGCG
>JANLPD010000141.1:0-3813 GCA_031367045.1 Frankiales bacterium
GAGGCCCGCAGGGTGCTTCTGCGCGGTGTCCGCAGGAGCCTCGGCGACCGCACCCTCCTGCGCTACGGCACGCGGCCGATTCTGCTGGCTGCCGATGTCACCGCCTGGTTGACCGCGGTGCTGTTGTCCGGCGGGGCGAGCGGCCGCGAAGTGGTGCTGCTGGCGCTGACGCTCAGCCTCTACAGCGCTGCCGGGCTTTACCGCAGCCGGTTGTCCCTGTCGGCGCTCGACGACCTGCCTGCCCTCGTGGGCAGGGCCTTCGCCGCTGCGGCCGTGACGACCTCGCTGGCCCTGCTCGTGGACCCGGCACTGGTGAGCGGGCACCTTTTGGGCACGGCGGCGCTGATGGCGGTCGCCGTGATCGGCCTGCGCGCCGCGGCGTACGCCGTCGTCCGCCGGGTCCGGGCCCGCGGCTGGGTAGCGCACCCCACCCTGCTCCTGGGCGCCGGCCGGATCGGTGGCCAGCTGGCAACGCTGCTCGTGGAGCACCCGTCCTACGGGCTGCGCCCGGTCGGCTTTCTCGACAACGACCCCCTGCTGTCGGCCGAGGAACGGCCGGTCCCGCTGCTGGGCGGGCACGAGTCGCTGGCCAGCGTCATCGTGGAGTTCGGGGTGCGCGACGTGATCATCGCGTTCGGGTCAGGCCCGGAGTCGGCGATGGTCGACATCATCCGTACCTGCGACCGGCTCGACACCGAGATCTTCTTCGTGCCGCGCCTGTTCGAGCTGCACCACACCAGCCGCGACATGGACCAGGTGTGGGGCCTTCCGCTCGTGCGCCTGCGGCGGGCTGCGTTCCGCTCCCCGTCATGGCGCCTCAAGCGGGCCCTTGACCTGCTCGTTGGCGGTGTCGCCCTGCTGCTGCTGGCACCCGTGCTGGGCGCGGTGGCGCTCGGTGTGTGGCTCGAGGGCGGCCCAGGCATCATCTTCCGGCAGGAGCGGGTAGGCCTGGACGGCCGGCCGTTCCAGGTCCTGAAGTTCCGCTCGCTGCGACCGGTGGACGACGGCGAGTCGCAGACCAGGTGGAACATCCAGCACGACGACCGGCTCGGTCCGGTCGGTAAGTTCATCCGGGCCACCAGCCTCGACGAGCTGCCCCAGCTATGGAACATCGTGCGCGGGGACATGACCCTGGTGGGGCCGCGCCCGGAGCGTCCGCACTTCGTGGCGAGCTTTAGCCGAAGCTTCCCACGCTATACGGCCCGCCACCGGGTCCCGGCCGGGCTCACCGGCTGGGCGCAGGTGCACGGGCTGCGTGGCGACACCTCGATCGAGGACCGCGCGCGCTTCGACAACTACTACATCGAGAACTGGTCGTTCTGGAGCGACGTCAAGATCGTGCTCCGGACGGTCAGCGCCGTGCTCCGTCGTTCGGGCGGCTAGAAGCTCACTGGTTGGGTCCAGAACGTCTTGACCGCGTCCACCGTGCGGCGCAGCAGGCCTGGTCGGCGGGCGGTGGCCGCGACCTCCAGAACCGACGTCAGCGGAGCATCAACGACGAGCGCGCCCCGGTCCAGCTTCCCGTCGCTGCCCCCGTCCCGAAGGAGCGACCGCCCATCGGCTGCTCGGATGTCGAGCCGCAGCTGCGCGTCGTACGCGAGAGGCTGTGGGACCACCCGCAGGGCGTAGTGGCCGGCCTTGATCGGCAGGCGGTAGCGCAGCACCCAGTGGGCGCGGGTGCCTGGTGGAAGGCTGATGCCGTCGCTGACGACCTGGTGGTCGTCCTCGCGGACCGGTCGCGCGCCGATGCGTTTGCCGGCTCGGGAGAACTCGAGCAGCTGTGCCTCGGCCGGCATGGCGAAGCTGACGTAGTTGTTCGTGACGCCCGGCGTGCCTCCGCCCGCCACGTAGACCGGCAGACCGCGCGCCGGCGCGTCGTTGCGGAGCTCGACGTCCTGCTGCACCAGCGCGATGTCGCCCTGAACGACTGCGGTCACCGCGACCGTGCGGCGGGCGTAGTAGTCGAGCTTGTTGCCGTCGCGGTCGCCCCCGCCGAAGTTGTTGACGACGACGGACACCACATCCTGATGGGGGAGCAGGCCACCCACCCGCCCGCTGACCCCTGAGGACTCCCACAGCCGCTGTTCGGCCGGCCGCGCAGACCACACGGCGAGGTGGCGCTCGCTGGCCGTCTGGCCGAGGGCCGGCCCGAGCCGTACGACGTCGGGTGTGCCCTTGACGAGCCGCTCAACCACTGCGTCCGCAGCCGCCCGCAGGCGTGCACGGCGCAGGCCCTGCGAGCGCTTGTCGTCGGCGGCCTCGGCGTAGGCGTCCGACAGCAGAGCCGTAACTGCGTTGTCGGCGGACAGGACCGCGCCGTCTGGCAGCGTCGCAGGCGAGGTGGCGCCGAGTACTGCAGCGAGGGCGCGCACATCGAGCCACACGATCGCGTCGGGGCGGCGACCGAGGCCCTTGGCGGCGATTTCGGCCAGCACGGCCGAGGACTGCGGGACGTCGGGGGACATGTTGACGTTCTTCCAAAGCGTGCTGTTGGCCCGGAAGGGGCCCCATAGCGTCGCGTAGTCCTCGGGCGCCGGGACAGTCTTGGCGGCGCCGACCGCGTCGGCCACCTGTTCGACGTCGCGGAACCGTTCGAGCGTCAGCTTGCCGTCGGTCGCGGTCGCTTCCGCGAAGACGCTTACCAGGCCGCCCGTCCCACGCAGTTCCGCGTTGTTCTCCAAGACGATGAGCAGGTGGCGCGGGCCGTCGGCGCCGGTCAGCGAACCGACAGCGTCGAGCGCGTCGCCAGCGTCGGCCAGCCGCGCGGGGACGCCATCAAGCGTCCGCTGGGTCTTGCGCACGCCGTGCAGGACGTTGACGGGCACGAAGGTCGTGCTGGTGGTGCGCAACAGGGACACCGGTCCGCGGCTGCGCGTCGCTGCCTCGCGGAGGGCGGCCGTAACCCGGCGGAGCCGGACCGGGTCGATGCGTCCGTCCACGACGAGCTTGCCCTCACCGGTCGCGGCGTCCAGGACGCCGCGTGCGCCCGTCGTTACCGCCAGCGTGGCGTCCACGGACCGGCGCACTGCCGTCGGCGTCCGACCGAGCAGCGGCAGGTACCCGGCGAGGACGGGACCGGGCTGGTCGAGCCGCGCCTGGACCCGCCGGAGTGTCTGCTCCGCTGCCCGCAGGTCCGTTCTCACCGCGGTCGCATCGTGCGCGCCGCGGGCGGCCTCGAGCTCGGCCTGAGCCTGGTCGACGTCGCCGCGGACCAGCAGGAGCACGCTGCCGGCCCAGGCCAGGATCACCAGCACGAGGAGCGCCGCACAGAGCAGCACTCGTCGCAGCAGCACGCGGGGTTTGGGCACGGGCCGAGCATGGCACCCGGCCGCCTTCGTCCGGTGCTCCGACTGCACCGAACATCGGTCCGGGTAGCGCCGTCAGCGCCAGCCGGACCGATGATCTGGTGCGGGTGGCTAGGCGATCCAGCCCGACATCAGGCCGCTGTACCAGGAGGGACGCTGGCCGACGGCGCGAGCGACCACTCGGTAGGAGCTCCAGCCGAGCGGGGCGTCGATCTTGAAGACCGCGTCACGACCGGGCGCGGCTGGCAGCGACACCACCGTGCGCCAGGTATTGCCCTGACGGCGCTGCAGGTACATCACGGAGCGGGGGTAGACGGCCGCGGCGTGGATGATCAGTTTCGGCTTCCGCACCTTGACGCTGGTCGGCACCGTCGGGAGCGGCGTCGGGGCGACGGTCGGGGCGACGGTCGGAGCAACGGTCGGAGCAACGGTCGGAGCAACGGTCGGAGCAACGGTCGGGGTGACGGTCGGAGCAACGGTGGGAGCGACCGTCGGCGCGACGGTCGGC
>JANLPD010000164.1:0-1609 GCA_031367045.1 Frankiales bacterium
GACCATCCACGCTCCGGGCCGCTCCTGGCGCTCGAGCACGACGTCGCTGGGGCGGTCGTCCGCGGCGGCCAGCATCCGCACGACGGTCGCCTGCGCCTCCGCCGCGGAGGGGGCCTCGACGCAAAAGCGCGCAAAAACCTCGAACGTCGGCAGGGCCGCGTCCTGCGTGATCTCGTCCAGCGGGCCTGTCATAGTGGGGGTGTACCCGATGCATCGCCGCTCGACCCTGGCTCTCGGCCGAGCCGAGGGAGTACCGGGGAGCGGCGAAATGTCGCCGAGCGGTCGGAGGACCACGGCGCGTAGGGCGCCATCGTCAGGGTTGCCAGGTTGAGCAGCACCGCGTCGTAGTTGACGCGCCAGCCGGCGAAATCCCGCCACGCCTGGTCACTGTCCTGGATGAGCGGCACTCCTGCCTCGTCTAGGCGTACCAGCGCCTCGTCGAACTCTTCGCGCCGAACGCTGATCGGGTCGTCGGGCGCCGGGTCGAGGGGGTAGGGCAGGGCGAAGAACTCGCAGATGCGCGCCAGCGCGAGGAAACCTGCGCGCAGGGCAAGCTCAGCGTCGAGGTCTCGCTCGCCCGCCACGACGCTTGCCTGCAGGCTGGCGGCGTCCAGGACGGCACCGGACGCCGTCACCCAGTGGTGGTCCGGCTGCGGAGACCGGAAGAACGCCAGCGCAGGGAAGGAGGTGTGCGTCTCCTCGATATCGACGAAGAAGTCCTCCCAGTCCAACCAGAGCTTGTTGAGCAGGTCCCCGCGGCCGAGGGTGTAGACGCGGGACAGCAGCTCGGTCCCGGACGGCGGGGAACCGGCGCGCACCTCCAGCTTGGTGACATGGGCCTCGCGCCGGCTGAACGCGGAGTACAGGCTCGGCAGGTAGGTGATCAGCAGCGCCAGCAGGACCAGCCCGACGGTCGCCTCGACGAAGGCGAGCAGCGCGCTGGCGAACCCCTCCGGACGGTCGAAACCGAGCGTCAACAGGCTCGAGCCGGACTCGCGTAGCGCCCGCTCGAGGCTGAAGCCGAGCGCCAGGTAGACGGCCGCGAAACCGAACCAGCAGGCGACGAGCCAGACCTGGAGCAGGACAAGAAGCGACACCGGGCCGTACGACGCCATGATGGCGTCCCGGTCGGCGTAGGAGTCGGCCCTTCGCATCCGCAGCTCGTACACGCTGCGCATCGTGTTGAACACGGCGCGTCCCAGCTTGGCCGGCACCCCGCGGGGGAGCACGACCGTGCGCAGGGCACTGCCGAGCACGGCCGCGACGAGCCCGAGCCCGAGGAGCGCCAGGAGCACCCGCCCGACGATCTCTACCACCTGCACCTGGGCATCTTGACGTGTCCGGTGTCGCGCCGACGGGCCGGGTCGAGCAGCCGGGCGTTGAGCAGCCGGGCCGCTCGGCGAACGTGTCCGGCACAGGCCAGATCGATCCCTGCTCTGGGACACGATGACCTTGCTGCTCCAGGCCACCATGATCATCGTGTCCGGAGGGCGGGATCGACCGGGCCGCATCCGGACACAATGATCATGGCTTTCCGGCTGAGCATGATCATCAGGACCAGGAGGGTGCAGGAGGGTGCAGGAGGGTGCAGGAGGGTGCAGGAGGGTGC
>JANLPD010000180.1:0-18406 GCA_031367045.1 Frankiales bacterium
CGCCAGACCTCGGCGGGCGGCGGCACCCGCATCCCGACGAGGGCCGGGCCGGGCGCCTGTTCGCCGTACGCCATGACCAGGCGTCGGAAGCCGTCACGCGCCTGCTTGCCGGTGACCTTCTGCTCGAGCACCGCCGGCACGAGCGCCTCGAAGACCCGGCCGGTGCACGGGATCCGCAGTCCGGGGTGCAGCGCCCGGGTCCGCTCGAGCAGCGGGTGGTCCGTGACGAACCCATCCGCAACATCTCGTGCCCCGAGCAGGTCCGGCAGCCCGGCGACGACCTCGTCGGCCCCTGGACCCCAAGCGTCACAGGCGATCTCGTGCAACCCACGCTGCGCGAGGCGGTACGACGCAGCGCCCGTCGGCATCCTCGTGGTGCGCCAGAGCGCCCCGTCGGCAGCCACCCGCTGGGTGGGGTCGCCGCGACCTCGACCGAGCGGGGCGAGTGTCCGCCCAACGTCGACGGGCCGGGCCGGACGCCAGATCGTGCTGGCATCCGGTGTCATGAGCAACAGGGTGCCTCAGACCGAGCTGAGGCGGGCCCGCTTACGGCCCTCGGCGACCAGGGCGGCGGCCAGGCCGACGGTCCACAGGCCGTTGCCAAGTGCGGCGGGCAGGTTGCCCTTCATCGCCCAACCGATCGTGACGAGCAGGGCGCCTAGCTCCTCGGCCACGATGACGGCTGGCTCGCGGCGTCGCCACAGCCGAAGGAAACCCGGGGGGTAGAAGGCGAACGGGACGGCGAGCAGGTAACCGGCCGCAAGGGCGGCGGTGGAGGCGGACACAGGAGCCAGTGTCGGTCAGCCGGATCGGTCAGGCCAGCTCGGGGTGCCGGGCGGCGACCTCGGCCTGCAGGGCTTTCACGTCCTGAGCACGGTCCGCCGGGACCACGAGCGTCGCCGTCGGGGTGTGGACCACGACGAGCCCCTCGCAGCCGACCAGCGCCACCAGGTGGTCCGGGTCGGACGACGTGACGACGCAGTTCTTGCTGTCCCGCAGCAGGACCCGGTCCGTTCCGGCGGCGTTGCCGTCCTCATCGGTGCCGAGGGCCTCGCCGTAGGCCGACCAGGAGCCGACGTCGAGCCAGTGGGCCTCGAGCGGCAGGGCCAGCACTGCGAAGTCGGGCGACTGCGAGGACGGCTCCATGACGCCGTAGTCGACCGAGAGCTTGGGGATCGCGGCCCAGGTCTGGGCCGCCTCAGGGCTACCCAGACAGGCCGCGACAGCCCGCACCGCAGCCGCGTGCCCGGGGGCGAAGGACGCGACCGCGCGGAGCAACGTCGAGGCCTGCCACACGAACATCCCGGAATTCCACAGGTAGCTCGACGGCCCGGCCGCCAGAAAAGCCGCGGCCTCGGGCAGCGACGGCTTCTCGCGGAAGCGGTCTACGACGAAGGCGACGCCCGCGGCCGCGCCGAGCTCGAGGTAGCCGAACCCGGTCGCCGCGTGGTCGGGGACGACGCCGAACGTCACGAGTGCGTCAGCGCGCTGCTCGGCGATCTCGAAGGCCTGCTCCAGGGTCGTCGCGAACGACGCGAGCGGCTCGATCAGGTGATCCGCGGTGAGCACAGCAACAACAGCGTCGGGGTCGGCAGCGGCGATGACCGTGCAGGCAAGGGCCACCGCCGCAAGCGTGTCGCGCCCGGACGGCTCGACGACGAGGCGATCGGCCCGCAGGCCCCCGACCGTGCTCACCGCCACCTTCAGCTGCTCGCCCGCGCAGAGCCAGACGCGGTCGGCGGGCACGGTGGACGTGGCCCGCTCCACGGCGATGTCGAGCAGCGAGCGGCCGCGCAGCAGGGGCACCAGTTGTTTGGGCAGCCCGGTGGTCGAGAACGGCCAGAGCCGGGTCCCCGACCCGCCGGCCAGGATCAGGGCGTGCCTCACGGGGTCTCCTCCAACAGATCGGCCGAACGGGTCGGCGCAGCGCCCTCGCCCACCGAGCGGATGCGCGAGGCGACGAGGTAGCGCAGGGACAGGCCGGCGGCGAGCAGGAGGCGAAGGGGCGCCCACCTCGAGCCGCTGTAGTGCTCGGACAGGTAGACGTAGAGCGAGCGGTGGTGCTCGCGAAGCATCGCCGTCGACTGCCCGGCTGTCGCGTGCCCCCCGACGTGGATGACCACCGCCGAAGGCAGATAGACGTTCTGCCAGCCGCTCTCGGCGAGCCGGCGGCACAAGTCCATGTCCTCGCAATACATGAAGAACTTCGGGTCGAAGCCGGCCACCTGCTCCCAGGCCCGACGGCGGAGCACCATCAGCGAGCCGGACAGCCAGCCGGTCGTCCCCTCGACCGGTCGGCCGACCTCGGCGCGGTAGGAACGGGTCCACGGGTTGGCCGGCCACCACCAGCCGAACACCGCGTGACCGAGCCCGCGCCCGAGCGAGGGGAAAGCCCGCGCCGACGGATAGAGCTTGCCGTCGAGGGTGCGGATCCCCGGGCCGAGGCAACCTGCGCGGGGCCAGCGGTCACCCGCCTCGAGCAGGGCGTCGAGCGCGCCCGGCTCCCAGACGACATCGGGGTTGGCGACGACGAGCCAGTCGCCCTCGAAGCCGGAAGCCCCCAGGTTGGCCGCCTTGCCGTAGCCCAGGTTGCCGCCGCTGTCGAGCAGCCGCACACCGGCCGGCACCTCTGGCCGGCCGTCCGGGGAGGCGTTGTCGACGACGACGACCTCGTACGGCGAGGTGGTGGCGCCGGCGAGGGAGGACAGGAAGGCGGGCAGGACCGGGCCTGAGCTGTACGTCACGACGACGACCCGAACGCGGGCCGCCGTCACGACCCGAGCGCGCGCGTGTAGCTCGCCATGTGGGCCTCGGCGCTGGCGGCCCAGGTGAACTCGAGCGACCGCAGGTGTCCGGCCTCGCCCAGCTGGGCGCGGCGAGCCGGGTCGCCGAGCAGGGATGACAGCGCTATGGCGATGGCAGCAGGATCGGGCTCGGTGTAGGCGACGGCGTCGCCGCCGACCTCCGGGAGGGACAGCCGCGGCGTCGTCAGCACGGCTGCTCCGCAGGCCATCGCCTCAAGGACAGGCAGCCCGAAGCCCTCACCGTGGGAGGGGTAGGCGACGACCAGGGCGCCGCCGAGGAAACCCCGCAGGTCGGTGAAGCGCAGGTAGCCGGGACGCAGCACGCGCAGCTGGGAGGGCACCTCGGAGATGGCCCGGTCGATATCGTCGTCCCAGCCGGCGCCGCCGGCCAGGACGAGAGCAGGCGGCTCTTCGCTGGCCTCGCAGGCACGCACCCAGGCGCGGACCAGCGACGGGACGTTCTTGCGCGGCTCCAGGGTGGACAGGAACGCGATATAGGGCTGCCCACCGAGACCCAGGCGGGCCTGGACGCGCTGCTTCTCCTCGTCGCTGGGGACGTGGAAGATCTCCTGGTCCACCCCGTGGTAGGCCACATCCAGAGTCGTGGCATCCGCCTCCAGGACCCGGACGAGCTCGTCGCGGGTGGCCTTGCTCGGCACGATGCAGCGCGACGCGCGGCGCAACGCGGTGCGGGTGGCGGACCGGAAGAAGGTCCCCTTGATCGAGGTGTGCATGTCGGGCTCGGTGAAGAACGTCGCATCGTGGATGGTCACGACGACCGGGCGTCCGGAGCGCAGTGGAAGTGTGTAGTGCGGCGAGTGGACGACCTCCGCCTCGGTCTGCTGGGCGACCAGCGGCAGCCCGGTCTGCTCCCAGGCGAGCCGGGCCGGGCGGTGGGCGATCGCCGCCGGGCCAGCGACGACCCGGGCGCTCGGCGCCAGCCGGCCATAGCGCTCCGCGTCGGCGCGCTGGCAGACGAGGGCGAGATCAGCACCGCCCTCCGCGAGCGCCGTGATCAGCCCATCGACGTAGCGGCCGACGCCGCCACGGTCGGCAGGGACCGCCGTCGCGTCGACGAGCACGCGGGGGCCGGCGTCGGTACGGCCGGTATTCAGAGGGATCTCCTCGGGGGGCGGGTCAGGGCGTGCTTTCTTGGTGGGCCCGAGCCTACGCCCGGCAACGTGCTGGTGCGGCACCCGGCGGCGCGGTCAGGTCGCGGGCAGGAGCCGGTCGTACGCCGCCCACAGCTGCCGGGCCGCGCCGTCCCACGAGAAGTCCCCCGCCCGCACGCGACCGCGCCGGCCCAGGTCGAGGCGCAGGCCCTCGTCGGCCAGCACCCGGGACAGCGCCGCGGCCAGCCCGTCGTCCCCGGCTGCGGCCACGACCGTCGCTCCCCCACCGACCTCGACCAGCGCCGGGTCGTCGCTGGTCACCGCCGGCGTGCCCGCCGCCATCGCCTCCAGCACGGGGAGCCCGAAGCCCTCGGCGAGGCTGGGTTGGACCAGCGCGGTGGCCCGGGAAAGGGCGGTCGCGAGGTCGGCGTCGCCAAGGCGCCCGAGCAGCCGCACGCGCCCGTCCGCCAGCCCGAGCCGGGCCGCCTCGGCCACCGGGTCCAGGCCGCCCCAGCCCTGCTGGCCGGCGACGAGCAGGGGCACCTCCGGGACCTGGACCAGGGCAGCCAGCAGGCGGGCCAGGCCCTTGCGGGGCTCCAGCGTCGCCACGGTGAGCAGGAACCGGTCGGGCAGGGCGAGCGCCCGGGCCCGGGAGTCGGCGTCGGCCGGCACGACAAGGTCGGGGCTGACGCCCTCGCCGACCACCTCGAGCCGGGCCGGGTCCAGCCCGACGCGGGCCGCCAGCGCCGCGGAGACGGCGTGTGTCGGTACGACGACCAGGTCGGCCTCCTGCGCGGCCCGACCGACAGCTCGCAGGTGCCATGCGACGCCGCGGGGCGTCAGGGTCTCGGGGTGGGTCCACGGAACCGCGTCGTGGACGGTGACGACGAGCGGTCGCCGTCGCCGCGGCGGCGCCAGCGGCGTCGGGGCATGGACGAGGTCGCCAGCAACACCAGGGCCCAGGCCGTGGTCCCAGGCGGCGACCAGGCCCCGGCGCCCCAGGGACAGACGACGCGGTCCAGCCACGCCTTCCACCCGGGCCGACGAGGTGTCGTTGTGCCAGGCCGTGACGCCCTGGACCTGCGCGCCGTCAGGCGCGCAGCGGGCGAGGGCGGCGGCGATCTCGCGGCTGTAGCGCCCGGTGCCGCCGGGCACCGGGGCGAGGCACTGCTCCAGCAGAAAACCTAGTCGCACGCGTCAGCCGGCCACAGGTCAACCGACCGAGTAGGGGACGACCGCCCGCAAGGTCGTCCCGGTGAAGCCGTCCCAGATCACGCCGAAAGCTTCGCTGGTGCTGCGCGGGGTGCGTCCGTTTCCGGCGAGGTCCAGGGCGAAGCGCGCGGTCTGACCGGGCAGCACCAGGCCGCTGCCGGGAGCGGACAGGTTGGCCGACAACGAGCCTGGGCGCGACACCGTGATCCAGGAGGTGGCGCGCGACGGGGAGCCGCCGCTGGTCAGCGCAAGAGAGTGCATGGCGCCGCCGACGGGCCAGGGCGTGTTGCCGATGTTGCGGACGTCATACCAGGTGGCGGCCGTCCCCAAGGATGGCACCCGCACCGAGGGATGGATCCCGACCACCTGGCCGGCCACCGTGGCCTGGAAGACCTTGGTCGAGACGGTGAAAGAGGGGCCGTAGGCACCGGACGGTCCGACGGCGCGCAGCACCATGGAGGTGGTCCCCAACGCCTTGCCGAAGCCCGTCAGCGGGATCCGCCACTCACCTACCTCGCCCGGGTGGACGGCGCCTTGGCCCGGTCGCGACGCGTTCGACGTCAGCGCAGGCGGACGCGTCGACGAGCGCCAGGCCGACGTGGCCATGGTCGCCGGCGCAGAGGTCTCCAGCGACTCCTGGCCCACCGTCCAGGCCGAGCGACCGACGTTGCGCAGCCGCACCACGATCACTCCGGTGCCGGTCGGCGCGTTGGACAGCGCCACGTTTGCCAGGGGAGCTGCCTCGGTGGTGGCCGCCCGCGAGACGGTGGTGTCCACCCGCACGACGACGAGATCGCTGCGTGCCCCGGTCGTCCAGCTCTGGCCCTCCCACAGGGGCTCGAAGGCCTCGCGGGAGACGCCCACGGCAGCGTTGTTGCCGTTCAGGCGCAGGTCGAACGTCCCCGTCCCGCCGGGGGGCACGGGCGCCCCCGCCGCGAGGGCGGCGGCCCGGCCGCCGCTGAGCCAGCCGGCACCGGAGAAGCTGCTGCTGCGGTCGCGCGGCGACGTGGTGCCGAGCCGCAGCGGGCTGCCGCTGCCGACCGGCCAGCTCAGGTTGCCAGCCGGGCTGGCCGACAGGCGCAGGACCGTGGCGCCGTTGCGCGGCACGACGACCGTCCGGCCGTCTGCGAACAGTGCCGGCGGCGCGCCGGCCCCCCCGGCCGGCATCGTCGTCACGACCAGGGTCGGCGCCGCAGGAGTGCGCGCCGCGAAGCTCGCCGCCCGCACTGTCACCGTCCAGCTGAGGTACTCGCCGAAAAGTGCCCCGGTCCCGATCTGCACGCGGTAGGACGCCGTTCTGACGCCGACCGGTACGCCAACCGCGTCCGCCGCGATGTTGAAGTCCACCCGGTCACCTGGCAGGACCGTCGTGGCACCCGGGTGGGTGCGGTTCTGCACGTAGGCGCCGGGGGTGCCGCTGCCGCCCGCGAGCGGGTCCGGCGCACCCGGCGGCGTAGCCACGGCCAGGTGCAGGCCGCTCACCGGCCAGCCGGTGGTGCCGGTGTTCTCGACGAGCACGGACAACGTGGTGCGCGAGGAGCCGGGCGACTTCACCAGGGTCGGGTCGCCTGTCCGGCTGACGGCATGGCTGTCACGCGACGGGCGTACCCGCCACCAGTTGGACCTGAGCCCGTCGCTGTTGGCCGGCCAGGAACGGGAGTTGTAGATGCCTACGCCAGTGGTCGTGACGCTCGTTGCGTTGCCAGCGGCGTCCACGCCCTCGAGCACGACGGTCCCCACCCGGCCGCCCCAGTCGCCGTTGCCGTCTCGCGACGTCACCCGCATCCGCGCCAGCCTGCCAACCGCCGGGTAACGCCGCTCGACGTCGGTCACCTGTAGGGCGGCGGTCCAGGAGTGGACGCTGCTGGCCACCACGCCGTCCCAGTCATCGCGCTGGGCGCGCAAGTAGGGCAGCCCGCCGTCCGTCGACCAGCCACCGTTGCTGGCGGAGTACTCGGCGAAGATCGCCTGACCGTTGTAGGTGCGCACGACCCCCCCTGTCACGCGCACCGCGTCGGACGTGGAAGGCGCCTCCAACGCGGTCTCCGTGCCGCTGCTGCTGTAGTAGCGGCTGCCGCCGAAGACCTGGCACTGCGTGGTGTCGCAGATATCCCACGATGCCGCGCTGGGCACATGGTCCCGCTTGTAGCGGGAGTAGGACCGGGCTGCGATCGCCTGCGACTGAAGGGCTGCGGCCAACCACGACGAGGAGGACTCGCGCGGCACGACGCCGAGCAGATAATCCTCCAGGCCGAGGACGTCGACGCTGGCCAAGGTCGTCGGGGAGGTCCGCACGGCCTGCACGGCGCCGCGGTAGTCCCGCGAGCTCCCGTCGGGCAGAGCGAGCCGGACGAACGCCGGGCCGGCGAAACGGAGCGGGCCGGCGAAGGCAGCCCGGCCGCCCATCGGCTGGGTCTTCCAGCCGATGGGCGACGGGCCGTAGGACTGAAGGTGCAGCCCTGCACTGTCGATGACGGCCCGCCAGCGGGCGTAGCCGGTCGGCAAGGTGGCCTTCGTCCCGGTGGCGAGATCGGTTGCGACCAGGCCGGTCGACGGGTAGACCTCGGTCGCGTTGTCGTCGTCGGCCTGCAGCAGGACCCGGTTGGGGACGTTCGCGAGCACCGTCTTCGACGTACCCGGGTAATAGAAGGACGTGATCGTGTCCGCGCTCTTGCCCTGGGTGGCGCCGCCCGGGGCGCCGTACTGCGACAGGCCGTGGCCGTGCCCCCAGCCGTGGCCGTCGATCGTCCAGCTACCACTCGCGGGTCGGGGGTAGATGTCCTCCGCCAGGGCCGCGGGCGCGGCGACAAGCACCACCCCGAGCCCGACGAGCAGACTGGCCGCAGCCGTGACGGCGCGAAGGCGGACGAGGCGGACAACAGGCACGAGGGAACTCTCCGGGGTGGGGGCGGGCCAGCAAACGGTGGGGGCAGGCCTGGAACTTCGCACAGTGTCGCACCGCATTTCGCGACAAGGGGGACGACGCGGCGACCCGGTCAGCTCCTCGCCTCCCTGCGGTGGCGCTCCGGCGAGCTCCCGAGCAGCAATCCCAATCCGGCCAGCACGATGTCGCAGACGACGAGCAGCAGCCGGGAGACGCCGGCTACGACGATCGCTGCGCTGCTTCCGGCCGCCAGCGAGCCGCCGAGCACGGCAACGAGCACCGCCTCCCGGACACCGAACCCCGCCGGGGCGATAACGACGACGAAGCCGATGAGCCAGGCGGCCGCGAAGCCGGTGATGGCGAGGGCGAGGACCGGTTGCGTGGCACCGACGTCGCGGCACAGCGCCCACACATGCAGACCGAGCAGCAGCCAGGACGCGGCCGACCAGCACAGCGCCCGCCCGGTGCCGAACACACTGAGTGAATGCTCAAGAGGAGGGCGGCGCAGCAAGGCCAGTCCGCGGTTGATCAGCGCGTTGAGGGGGCGCGGGTGCAGCAGGCCGGCGAGCGGGACGAGCAGTAGCGCGGGCAGGAACGGTCCGGCGAGATCGCGCGGCAGCAGCGCCAGGGCACCGAGCCCCACCAGCCCGCCCATGGCGATCCCCAGCCAGAGCGTGACGACACTCGCCGCGGCGGCCCGGGCACGCGACACGCCGTAGCGCGACGCCACCTCCATCTGCCCGGCGAGGGCGAAGACGCCGCCCGGGAGGTACTTGCCGAGCTGCGCCAGCAGGAAGATGCGCAGCGCGGTGGGCAGCGGGAGCGCGCTGCCCAGGTCGGCCAGCACCTCCCGCCAGGACAAAGCGATCGCGACGAGCGCTGCCAGTGCGAAGGCCGCAGACAACGACGTCCAGCCGACGGAGAGCGTGCCCAGGCCGTCCCGCACTCCGCCCCACTGGTGGGCGACGACCCGGCCGGCAAGCGCCAGGGTGGCGACGACAAGAAGCGTCTTGGCCGCTCGGACGAGGCGCTGGCGCGGTGTTCGGGCCCGACGCCCGGTCTCGTCGGCGTCCTCAGCCACGGCCGGCCACGCGCTGGAGCAGCTCCACGTAGCGCCGGCCGAGCGACGCCACGGAGTAGCCCTCGGCGCGGGCCTTCGCGCCGGCTCCGATGCGGGTCCGCAACTCGCTGTCCCGCAGCAGAAGGGCAAGCGCCGCCGTCAGATCGCGCGCCGAGCCGGGGGTCACCAGGAGCCCGCTCTCGCCGTCCACGACCGCCTCGTCGATGCCGGCAATGCGGCTGGCCACGACGGGGCAGCCAGCCGACATGGCCTCGAGCAGCGCCACCGGCAGGCCGTCCTGGTCGCCGGACGCGGCCGGCACAGAGGGGGCGACGAGCACCTCGCACGCCGCGTAGGCACGAGCGAGGTCACTCGTTGAGGTCTGGCCGAGGAAACGCACCGGCAGGCCCTCGGCCCGGCGCTCGAGCTCGGCCCGCAGTGGGCCGTCGCCGGCTACGTCGAGCGACCAGGCACCCGGCAGCGTGCGCAGCGCCTCGAGCAGGACGGCCAGGCCCTTCTTCTCTACCAGCCGGCCGACGAACAGCAGCCGGCCCGGCTCACGGACGACCCCCACCCCCGCGCGACGGACGCCGTCAACGTCGGCTCCCATCGGCAGCACAAGGGTCTCCCCCACCGGGGCCCCCAGATCGAGCAGGCGCCGTTGCATGTCGGCGTTCATGGTCGTGACCGCTTTCGCCCGCCGCAACACTGCGCGCTTGAGCCACCTCGACAGCGGGTCGTTGAGGGCGTACACGTCACCGCCCAGCGTCGTGACGAGCCACGGCACGCGGCGGGCGACGAGCAGTGCGGCGACACCCTGGGGCAGGACCCAGTGGACATGCAGGACGTCGGGCCGGTGCTCGCGCACGAGGCGTCGCAACGCGAGCGCCTCGAAGGCCAGGAAGAACGGGACCTGCAGCAGGCGCGACCGCCGGGCGCGCAGGTTCTCGATGATGGCGCCGTCGGCGAGGTCCTCCCAGCGCCGGGGGAAGTAGCCGAAGCGCACCACCCGGAAGCCGTCGATCTGCTCGGTGCGAAGCGAGCCGGGCACCCGGGGCACCAACACCACCGTGTCGAACTCGGTAGCCTCCACCCCCGCCAGGGCACGCACGAAGCCCGGCGTCCCGTCGCCCGTGCGCGCCGGGAAGGTCGAGGCAAGGACGAGCAGCCGCGGTCGGTTCACGAGGAGGTCTGGGTGGCGGTCGCCGTCGTCGGCGCCTCGGGGTTCCTGGGCCGGGCGCTGGTCGCCGCCCTGGACCGGGCCGGCACCCCCGTGTCGGCGTACACGCGCTCGGTCCCCTTCCTCACGCCCGGGGGCCGGCCCGAAGCGGGCTTGGCCTCGGCCCGGACCGTCTACTGGCTGGCCACGCAGATCAACCCGCAGAGCGCCGAGCAGGACCCAGGGAAGGTCGTCGCGGACCGCGCTGCCTTCGAGAAGTTCCTGCAAACGCTGCGCGGGGTCGAGCCGGCCCCGACCATCGTGCTCCTCAGCTCGGGCGGCACAGTGTATGACCCGGCGACCGACCCGCCGTACGCCGAGAGCGCCCGCACACGACCGCTGTCGGCGTACGGCCGGGCGAAGGTCGCCCTCGAGGGGTTGCTCGCCGAGCGGGCACCGGGACGGCACGTGGCGCTACGGGTGAGCAACGCCTACGGTCCGGGCCAGCCAACGGCAAGCGGTCAGGGCGTGGTTGCGCACTGGCTGCGGGCCGCCGGACGCGGCGAGGACATCCGGGTGTTCGGCGACCCCGCCACAACCCGCGACTACGTCTACGTCAACGACATCGCCGACGCCCTGGTCGCCGTGGACGGCCTCGACGAGGAGCTGCCCCCGGCAGTCAACATCGGGTCCGGCCGGCCGACATCGCTCGGCGAGCTGGCCGAGACCGTGCTGGATGTCGTGGCCGCCCAGGACCTACGGGTGATCATCGAGCAGCGCCGCTCCTTCGACGTGTCGCAGACGTGGCTCGACGTGACGCTCGCCGGCAAGATCCTGCGCTGGCAGCCGGCCACGTCGCTGCGCGACGGCATCTGCGCCGCGTGGGCAGCGGCGCAGGGGCGCCGGTAGCGTTGCCAGCATGCCTGCGGAAACCGATCGGCTCCGCCACCGCCAGGGTGCTGTCCGCATCGTCCGCGGGGTGCCCTACAGCGACCGCAGGACGACCCTCAGCCTCCTGCCCGGAGCAGCGGTCGGCAGCTGGCTCGCCGGTCACGTGGACGTCCTGACCGGGCGGCTCCTCGACGCAGGCTGCGGCAACCAGCCGTTTCGCGAGTGGTACACACCGCACGTCGACGAGGTGCTCTGCCTCGACGCCGCGCCGCTCGAGGGCGTCGACGTCGTAGGTTTCGCCGATGCACTGCCGTTTGCCGATGAAACCTTCGACACGCTGCTGGTGACCGAGGTCCTCGAGCACGTCGGCGACGCCGAGGTCGCGGTCCGGGAGATCCACCGCGTGCTGCGCCCCGGTGGCCACGCGCTCATCACCGTGCCCTACCTCTACCCGACCCACGAGGCGCCCTACGACTTTCGCCGTTTCACGCACTTCGGCCTCCGGGCGCTGCTGGAACGCCACGGCCTGGAGGTAGTCGCCCTCGACGCCAAGGGCGGCGGGCTGCTACTGCTCGCCCACCTGTTCGTGCTCTCGGTCGTGACCGGGATCGACGGCGCGTGGTCCAAGCTCGGCGGACGGCGCCCGCTCACCGGCAACCGGGTGCTGCGCCCGGTCCTCGCCTGGCCGCAGGAGATGGCGGGGCACCGCATTCGCGCCAGCGAGGGCGTACGCGGGTCGGCGACCCGCACGAGCCTGGGCTACATGGCCCTGGCCCGCCGCCCGGTATAGCTGGTCCGGCTGCGGACGCTAGTTCGCGCCGCTCCGGGACCGCACGATGAGGTCGGCCAGCAGTGCCAGGGCGGCGATCTGCAACCCAGTGAGCAGCACCAGGACCGTCGACCCCGGCACGCGGAAGCCGAAGCGCGCCACGTCGATGAAGAGCTTGAGGAAGCCCAGGCCCAGGATCCACAGCGCGATCGGCATCAAGACCTTGAGCGGGTTGAAGTACATCACCATCCGCAGCACCTGCAGGATGTAGCGGTAGGCGTCCTTGACGAAGTTGAACTTGCTCTTGCCGGCCCGCTTCGCGTAGTCGATCGGCTCGTACTTCACCTCGTGCCCGTTGGCCAAAAAGCTCACTGTCAGCGTCGTCACGCAGGAGAACCCCGCCGGGAGCAGCGGCAGGTAGGGAATGGCGATCTCGCGGCGGAAGGTGCGCAGCCCTGAGTTCAGGTCTGGGATCTTGGTGCCGGTGAGGTAGGACGCAATCTTGCGGATCGTCCACTTGGCCGGGACCCGCAGCAGCTTGTAGGTGCCCTCCTCGCTCCTGCGCGCACCGACGACCTGGTCGTAGGACAGGTCCTCGTCCAGCATCCGGCAGAACTCAGGGATGCGCTCGTTCGGATAGGTCATGTCGGCGTCGGTCCAGGCCACCAGGCGGCCCCGGGCTTCCATCGAGCCGATCCGGCGGATGGTGCCCGAGCCGCCGTTGCGGGAGCGCGGCCGGTAGCGCATGCGCGGGAACCGACCCGAGCCCGCCAGGGTCTTGAGCAGGTCGCGGCTGCCGTCCGTGGAGTTGTCGTCGTAGACGTCGAGATCGTAGGTGTAGCCGCTCGCGTCCATCGCAGCACAGATCCGGACGAGCTCCTCCTCGACGTGGCCGACCTCGTTGTAGACCGGAAGGACCACGGTGACATCGACTGGCCCGTCCGTCGCCCGGACCGGCTCGGTCCGGGCGACGCCGACCGCCGTGACCTGTACAGCCAAGTCCGGGCCAGCCATGGCAGGGGCAGGCGAGATCGGGGGGGCCTCGGCCGGGGCGGCTTTGGGAGGGGAGGTCATGCCGCAGGTTACCGAGACTCCGCGGCGCCACCGGCGGCTAGAGAGGTGTCGTCGAGCAGCCTCAGGTCCTCATCGACCATCGCGCCGACCAGCTCGGCGAAGCCGACCGTCGGCGCCCAGCCGAGCCGGGCCCACGCCTTGGCCGCGTCGCCCACCTGCAGGGCGGCGTCGGCCGGCCGCGCGAAGGCGTCGTCGACCCGGACATAGCGCTGCCAGTCCGCCAGGCCGGCGCGGGCGAAGGCCGCCGCGACGAACTCCGCCACCGAGTGCGCCTCGCCGGTGGCGACGAGGAAATCCTCGGCCTGGTCGGCGCGCGCGGCCCGGACCATTGCGTCGACATAGTCCGGCGCCCAGCCCCAGTCGCGGCGCGCGTCTAGGTTGCCGAGGACGAGCTCGCTGTCGAGGCCGCGTGCGATCCGGGCGGCCGCCTGGGTGATCTTGCGGGTGACGAACGCCGGCGGCCGGCGCGGCGACTCGTGGTTGTACAGGACGACAGAGGTGGCGCCGAGCCCGCGGGCCCGGTAGACGCCGACGAGCTGGTGGGCGTAAGCCTTTGCTGCGCCGTACGGCGAGGTCGGCCGGAGCGGCGTCTGCTCCGTCTGCGGCACCTGCTCGGCGCTGCCGAAGATCTCGGCGCTGGAGGCCTGCACGAAGCGGACCGGGCGGCCGCTGCGCTCCTGGTGCCGCCAGACCTGATCGAGCAGCCTGGCCGCACCGAGCGCGGTGATGTCTGCGGTGAGCACCGGCTGGTCCCACGAGAAGGCCACCGAGCTGATGCCGGCCAGGTTGTAGACCTCGTCCGGCTGGGCCGCAGCGACGACCGCCGCGAGCGAAGCGTCGTCGCGCAGGTCGCCGTCGTGCAGGACGACCTCGGGGGAGCGCACCCGCAGCTGGGCCAGCTGCCGGTCGTCGCCGTGGACCATCCCGTGCACGGCGCAGCCCTCGGCCAGGAGCTGCTCGGCGAGGTAGCCGCCGTCCTGACCGGTGATGCCGGTGACCAGAGCAGTCCTGGGCATCAGCGGCCCGTGAGCGCCTTCTGCTCCTTGAGGTCGTTGTCGACCATCATGTTGACGAGCTCGGTGAAGCTCACCGTCGGCTTCCAGGCGAGCCGGTCGTGGGCCTTCGTCGAGTCGCCGATCAGCAGATCGACCTCGGCGGGGCGCAGGAAGCGCGGGTCCTCGTAGACATAGCGGGACCAGTCGTCGATGCCGACCCGGGCGAAGGCCAGGTCGAGCAGCTCGCGGATGGTGTGGGTCTCACCGGTCGAGATGACGTAGTCGTCGGCCTGCTCCTGCTGCAGCATCCGCCACATCGCGTCGACGTAGTCGCCCGCGAACCCCCAGTCACGCTTGGCATCGAGGTTGCCCATGGCGATCTGGTCCTGCACCCCTAGCGTGATCCGGGCGACCGCCTGGGTCACCTTGCGGGTGACGAACTCCGGCCCACGGCGCGGCGACTCATGGTTGAACAGGACCCCAGAGGACGCGTGCATCCCGTAGGACTCCCGGTAGTTGATCGTCATGTAGTGGCCGAAGACCTTTGCGACGCCGTACGGCGAGCGGGGCCAGAGCAGCGTCTGTTCGCTCTGCGGGACCTGCTGCACCTTGCCGAACATCTCCGAGCTCGACGCCTGGTAGAAGCGGACCGCCGACGGGTCGCTACCGGCATACAGGCGGGTGGCCTCCAGGATGTTCAGCACGCCCTTGGCGGTCACATCGGTGGTGACGTGGGCGTTCTCCCAGGAGTAGGCGACGAACGAGATCGCACCCAGGTTGTAGACCTCCCGCGGCGTGGAGCTGTTCAGGGCCCGCATCAGGCTCGACAGGTCGGTCAGGTCGCCCGTCAGGAGGGTGACGTCCGGAACGGTCTGGCGGACCAGGTCGAGCTTGGGGTTGTTCTGCCCGCGGATCAGGCCGTAGACGTCGTAGCCCTTGGCGAGCAACAGCTCCGCCAGGTAGAGGCCGTCCTGGCCGGTGATGCCGGTGATGAGTGCGCTCGTCATGGCTCGGTAACCTACCGCCGTGCCCGCCGGCCTGTTCACCTCCTACGCCCAGAACGCCGAGGACGTGGTGCTCCGGCGCGCGCTCGGCCACGTCCAGGGCGGGCGGTACATCGACGTCGGCGCTTTCGACCCGGTCGTCCACTCGGTGACCAAGCAGCTGTACGACGCCGGCTGGCGGGGCCTGAACCTGGAGCCGGTCCCCGCGCTGCACGCCGCGATGGTCCGCGGGCGCCCCGAAGACGTCAACCTGCAGGTCGCCGTCGGCGCCGAGCCGGGGACACTTCGCTTCCACGTGGTGAGCGACACCGGGCTTTCCACGCTGCGCGACGACGTCGCCGCCCGCCATGGCGCCGACGGCCGTGAGGTGCAGGACGTCGAGGTCGACGTCGTCACGCTCGACAGCCTGATCGCCGCTCATCTGCCCGGCGAGCAGGTGCACCTGCTGAAGGTCGACGTCGAGGGCGCAGAGGCCGCCGTCCTGGCCGGCATCGACCTGGCCGTGAACCGACCCTGGGTTCTCGTCGTGGAGGCCACCGAGCCACTGTCGGTCGTGCCGACGCATCAGGGCTGGGAGCCCGGCCTGCTCGCCGCCGGCTACGAGCTCTGCCTGTTCGACGGGCTGTCGCGCTGGTACGTCGCGGCCGAGCAGGCCGAGGCGCTGCGCCCGGCGCTGTCCTACTCGGCCTGCACCCTGGACGACTGGGTGCCGTTCGAGCAGGTCCGGGCCGGCGAGCGGGCCGACCGCGCTGGCCGCCAGGCCGAGCTGTGGCGCAACGAGGCACTCGAGCACGCGGTCCTGGAGCGCAGCTTGCAGGCCCGGCTCTACGCCATGAAAGATCAGATCGCGCGCACCGAGGTGCTGATCGACGACCTGGCGGTCGCGCGGGACAAGCTCGCAGAGGCGGAGTGGCAAGGCGGCCTTCTCGACAAGGAGCGCGTCTGGCTGCGCGGGCTGCTTGCCGACCAGGCGGCCGCCCTCGAGCAGGAGCGGTCCCCGCTTGGCCGGCTCGGTGGACCGGCGCGTCGTGCCGTTCGGGCCTACCGGGGCCGGTCCTCCCCGGGCGCCACGTGAGCTCTTGGCTCCCGCCGCCGCGCGGCACCCAGGACCTTGCCATCCCACCTGCGCTCGAGGCTGTCCAGCACCGCTTGCACGCTGCCGCCGAACCGCTGGGACTCAGCAACGATGCGCTCCGGACTGCCTACCGCCGCAGCGCTGAGCACGACGACCTCACCGCTGCCACAGCCGACCTGCTTGAGCACGCGATTTCGTGCGTACAACGCCTCGGCGGGCTCGACCGGCTCTGGCTGCTGCTGGCCGTGACCCACGGCCAGTACCCGCTGCCGGACGAGGTGCAACGGTTGAGGCGCCGCCTGGAGCTCGACGACGGGCTTGCGGGGAGCAGGTTTCTGCTGAGCTCCGCGCAGTCACCGGTGAGTGACTTCTCCCCCATGACAGCGACCATCGTCCGCGACCAGGTCGTGGTCGACACCGGCCACACGGCGGGCTGGGACCTCAATACCGGCATCCAGCGCGTGGTCCGCGAGGTGCTGCGGCGCTGGGCCCCGGAGCGGCCGGTCCTTCCTGTCGCCTGGACCCGGCCCCAGTCGTGCGCTCGGACCCTGACTGCCGCCGAGCTGCACCGGGCCGCGCGCTGGGGGGTGCAGCTCGACGCCGAGGCGACCATCGCCAAACCAGCCAGCGGTGGGAGCCTTCAGCTGGTGTTTCCGTGGCGCACCACCTACCTTCTGGCCGAGGTGCCCCTCGAGCCCGAGCGGCTCAGGCGACTCTCAGCGCTTGCGCGCTACAGCGGATCCCGGGTGGTCGTCGTCGGGTACGACCTGATCCCCATCACCAACGCCGCCACGGTCGGCCCGGGGCTGGCGTCCAGCTTCGCGCAGTACCTGTCGACGGTGAAGCACAGCGCAAAAGTCGTGGCGATCAGCGAGACCGCTGCCGCGGAGTTCCGCGGCTTCACCCGTGCTTTTTCTGCACAGGGGCTGCGCCTGCCCGAGGTGGTGACCTGCCAACTCCCGGCTGAGCCCCCGCCCGCCGGCGGCTCAGGCGCCGACAAGCAGGCTGTGGTGACTGTCGACGCACGGATGGTGTTGAGCGTGGGCTCGATCGAGGTGCGCAAGAACCACCTCGCCCTCCTGCAAGCTGCGGAGCTGCTCTGGCGCGAGGGGCTGGCTTTCCGGCTCCAGCTGATCGGCAAGGTCAGCCTAGAGAGCGCCGACGTCGTTGACCGGATCGCGGAGTTGCGCGATGCCGGCAGGGACCTGGAGCTGCGCAGCGACGTCAGCGACACCGAGCTGCGCCTGGCCTACGAGGCGGCCCGGCTCTCGGTGTTCGTCTCGACCCACGAGGGCTATGGGCTGCCCGTGGCGGAATCGATCGCGTGCGGAACGCCGGTCGTGACGACGCGCTACGGCAGCACGGCGGAGGCTGCCCGCGGAGGCGGCGCCGTCCTGGTCGACCCGCACGACGACGACGCCATCGCCGACGCGATGAGGACCCTCTTGACCCGCGACGACCTCCACGGCGAGCTGGTCCAGCAGTGCCGCACCCGGGCCCCACGCACCTGGGACGACTACGCCGCCGAGCTCTGGGACCACGTCCTGCCCCCGCCCCGCGAGATCGCGTGAGCGCGCACGGGCACGACGCGGTTCTTGCTCTGCTTCGGGCCGCGAACGAGGTCGACGACGCGTTGCTCGCCGGCCTCCTGTCCTTGGCGCGCGACCAGCGGCGCCGCGACGTCGTCTGGCTCACCCTCGCGCTGCTGCACCCGCTGCTGCCCGTCCAGGTCGACGTTGAGCGAGCCTTCCGCCGGCTGCGTCTGGACGGTCCGAAGGCCGTCCTGGACGACGAGCGGGTCCGCCGCAGCCGCTCCCCGATCTCGCCGGAGCCGCCGCCCCTGCACGAGCGCCTGGTCCTCGGTGGCGTCGTCCTGGACGTGCACCACACTGCTCACCACCCTTATCGCACAGGTATTCAGCGCGTTGTCATCGAGTCGGGCCGAAGGTGGGCGGCCGCTCACCCGCTCCGGGCGGTCGCCTGGACCCAGGGCTGGGGCGGGCTGCGCGACCTGGACGCTGCTGAGCACGACCGGGTGCTAGCCCGCCCCGGACGCGAGCAGCAGGCGCAGGCGCTGGTGCCGTGGGGGTGCACCTATGTGCTGCCGGAGATCGCCGGGGACCTGCTGCGCGCGCAGCGCCTCGCCTCGATGGTCGAGTCGGGCGCGGTGCGACTGAGCCTGATCGGCTACGACCTCATCCCCATCACAGCCGCGGAGACCGCCGCCCCGCCGATGCCCAGCGCCTTCGCCTCCTACCTCGGGGTCGTGCGCCATGCCACCAGCGTCGCCGCGATCTCGGAGGCTGCAACGACGGAGTTCCGCGGGTTCTGCGACATGCTCGCCGGCCAGGGCGTGACCGGTCCCGA
>JANLPD010000192.1:0-3409 GCA_031367045.1 Frankiales bacterium
TCGGTCCGCCTCACCGACCCGTTTGGCCTCTGCGAGCTGTCCCGGTCCTTCGCGAGCACCGACGACCTGATCGTCACCCCTGTCATCACCCCGTTGCCGGGCGTCCGGCTTGGAGGAGACTGGATCGGGGGCGGCGACGGCCCGGCCCGGTCGATCGCGACCTCGGGCTACGATGACGTCGCGACCCGCGAGTACCGCCACGGCGACGACCTGCGCAAGGTGCACTGGCGCTCCACCGCACGTGTCGGTGAGCTGATGGTGCGGCGGGAGGAACAGCCGTTCCAGAACCGGGCGACCCTTCTGCTTGACACCCGCTTCGACGCCCACCGAGGCGACGGGCCAGGCTCGTCTTTTGAGTGGTCGGTCAGCGCGCTCGCCAGCATCGGGGTGACGCTCAGCCGCGCCGGCTTTGCCCTACACCTGATGCGCGCCACCGGCGAGGCCCTCACCCCCCGCTCCGTGGCCGTCACCGAGGGGGTCCTCCTGGACACCCTCGCCCTCGTTGCGGCCGAGCGCACGCTCTCGCTCGCTCCGGCGGTCACCCGGCTGCGCCGCGGTGGTCTCGACGGCGTGCTGGTCGCCGTGCTTGGCATCGTCGATGTCGCCGATGCCGAGCGGCTCGCCCGGCTCCGCGCCGGCGCTGGGGCCTGCGTCGCGCTGCTGCTCGACGCCGACTCCTGGGCTCCCGTCGGCCCGAAGGCCCGCGCCGCCGCGCAGCGCGAGCACGACGCGGTGTCCACCCTGCTGCTCGGCGCCGGGTGGCGGGTCCTGCCTGTCACCCACGGCACGACCCTGGCCTCGGTCTGGTCGTTGGCCGCCGGCCCCGCCGCCCGCCCTGCTGCCCCGACGTCGGCCTCCGCATGAGCGCCCGCGAGCGGCTGACACTGGCTGCGGCCCTCGCGGTCGCGCTCACCTCGTCAGCGCTGGCCCCGCTCTACCGGGACCCCGGCTGGCTCGTGCGCGTGCTCGGCGTCGTGGCTGTCGTCGCCGCCCTCGGCCTGGTTACCCGTCGCTCCGGGCTGCCTTCGTTCCTGCAGCCCGTCATCGGGGTCGTCGGTGTCTTGGTCTACGCCGCGGTTGTCTTCGCGCCGACGACGCTGCGCTTCCTGCTCCTGCCGACCGGCCGCACGGCGGGGGCGCTCAACGGGCTCCTGCAGAACGGCTTGGACGACGTGTCGGCGCTGACCGTCCCCGTGCCGAGCAACACCGGTCTGGTGCTGCTGGCCGTGCTCGGCGTCGGTGCGATCGCCGTTGTCGTCGACCTCGTCGCGGTGGTCTTCGATCGCGCAGCGGTCGCCGGCCTGCCGCTGCTGCTGCTGTTCGCCATCCCGTCCACCGTCCGCCAGGGCGGCGTCGGCTGGCTGCCCTTTGCCCTCGGCGCGGCCGGCTGGCTGGGCCTGCTGCTGGTGGAGGGCAGCGACCGGGTGGGCAGATGGGGCGCCCCGCTGCAGGCCGGCAGCGTGCCGAACCCCGACGACGGCTCGCTCGGCCGGGTCGGCCGTCGCATCGGCGCTGCCGCCCTGGGCGTCGCGATCGTGCTGCCGGCCACCCTCCCGGGTCTGGATGCGCGGCTGCTCAGCGGCGGCGGCGACGGCCCTGGGCTGGCCGGTCGCAAGGGCCGCACGTCCACGACCTACAACCCGATCACCCAGCTTCGCGGCCAGCTCAACCAGCCGGCGCCGACGGAGCTGTTCCGCTACACAACGACCGACGCGCAGCCCGACTACCTGCGGTTGACGACGTTGGACAAGTTCGACGGGACAAGTTGGTCGTCGTCCCAGCTCAAGGGCGACCCGAACGACGATGCCGTGCAGAAGGGTGTCCCCACTCCGGCGACGCTCGACATCGGCCGCACCGTGGCGATCAAGGACCGCATTGCGATCAAGTCCCTAGCCACCAAATGGCTGCCGGTCCCGTTCCCGCCAACCGACATCGCCATCGCCGGCCCCTGGGTCTGGGACCACACTGCCGAGACGGTTTTTTCCGCCCCGAACGACACCAGCGACCTGCGTGATCCCTACGAGGTGACCGCGACCCGGGTCATCGTCCCGCCCGGCTCACTGTCCGACACAGGTAGCCGGCCGCGCGACGTGGCCAAGTACGCCGAGGCGGTCCAGCTCACGCCGTACGTCGCTGCCGAGGTGCGCAAGGTCGTCGCCGCAGGCACCAACGACTTCGAGCGGGTCGAGGCGATCCAGCAGTACTTCCTGAACTCCGCCCGCTTCACCTACTCAACCGATGCCGACGCCCCTCGCCTGGACACCAAGGACGCGCTCGAGCGTTTCCTGCGCAACGGCAAGGGCTTTTGCGAGCAGTACGCCTCCGCCATGGCGGCGATGGTGCGATCCCTCGCGATTCCCGCCCGGGTCGCAGTCGGCTTCACGCCGGGCACCAAGGGCGACAGCGGGGCCTACGTCGTGACGACCAGCGAGGCCCACGCCTGGCCCGAGGTGTGGTTCGCCGGGACCGGCTGGATCCGCTTCGAGCCGACCCCCCGCGGTGGCGTCACGACCGTCCCCGCCTACGCACAGGCGCAACCCGGTGCCGTTGCCAAACCCGGCCAGGACCCGCTTCGCCCCAGCGCGGCGCCCAGCGCGTCCGCGAAGCGGTTCGGCAAGGACATCGACAACCAGCTCGAACCCAAGGGCCAGAATGGCCAGCCTGCGGCAATCCCGGGCCGCGGTGGCCCGGGCGGCCCCGGGCTGCCGTCGGTCGGCCAGACCGCCCTCGGGATGCTTGTCCTGGTGCTGCCACTGCCGGCGCTCCTGGCGGTAGTGCGGCGCCGTCGACGGCTGCACTCGCCGGACGCCCTCACGGCCTGGGCGCAGCTGCGCGACGACGCCGCCGACCTGGGCCACCGTTGGCGGCCGACGGACTCGCCGCGAGCCGCAGCTGGGCACCTGCGCAGCGTCCGCGATCTCGGCCCGGAGAACCCCGCCGGATCGCCGTCCGCCGCCCTGGAGCGGGTGGCTCGCGCTGCGGAGCGGGCGCGCTACGCACCGCCCGGAGGCGAACTGCCCGGCGATCAGCTCGGCGCGAGGCTGGCGCCTGATGTGCGCATCGTGCGCGTTGCACTACGACGCACGGCCCGACCGGCGCAGCGGTGGCGCGCCCTGCTGCTGCCCCCGGCGACGATCGCGTGGTTCAGCGCCGGGATCGGTGGGCGGGTCGCCGACCTGCTTGACGGCTTCGACAACATCCTCGGCCGGTTGGGCCGCGCCGTTCGGGTGCGGTCCCACCCAAGAACAAACTAGTCAAAAACTCATAAACCGGCGCAGAGGGGCTTTTCCCCGTCTACGACACGGTTTTGTCACCTCCAGGGTAGGTGCGAGGTCGGAGTTCACGGGAAGAAAGCCGGCGCAAAGCCATTCTTCGACAGACAGGACCTGACCCATGAGCGCCACCCCCC
>JANLPD010000253.1:0-1850 GCA_031367045.1 Frankiales bacterium
CGTAGTGCGCGTTGAGGCCGGGATGAGCTTGGAGGGCTCGGGCGGTGGCGAGCAGCAGGGCATCGGTGACGGTCGCCCCGGGCTCGCGCTGGCCCACCGCGAGCGCGGCGGTCATGTCCACGTCAACGCTGAGATGGAACACCGGGGCGGTCCAGGCGATGACCATGCGGCGGGCAGCGGTGCGCCGGATCCCCTTGAGGGGAACCGCGCTGGCGCCCGGCAGCACGTCGGCGGTCGTCATCGCCCCACTCCGGCGAGCGCCGGGGACTCGACGTCGGGGGCACTTGCGGCGCGCCCGGCGCAGCCGTACAGCCGCATCTTCTCCACCGTCGCGGCGATCATCAGGTCGCGCCCCACCGTCAGCGCCTCCTCGAGCTGCCGGTCGCCCCGCGCCCACGTCGTCTCGATGCCCTTGCGGAAGGCGGCCCGCAGGTCGGTGTCGGCGTTGAGCTTGGCGACCCCTTGGGCGATGGCCGCGCGGATGTCGTCGGCGGGTACGCCCGACGCCCCGTGCAGCACCAGCGGCACCGGCACCGCGTCGCGGATCTGCGCGATCCGGTCGAGCGCGAGCGGCGCCGGCTCGCCCAGCGGCACCCCGTGCACGACACCGACCGAGATGGCAAGGCTGTCCACCCCTGTCTCGGCCACGAACCGCTCAGCCTCGGCCACGTTGGTGTAGTAGGACGACCAGTCGACCGGTTCGTCGGCGTCCGGGATGCGGCCCAGCTCGGCCTCTACCGGCAGACCGAAGTCGTGGGCGATGTCCACGAGGCGACGGGTGCTGCGGATGTTCTCCTCGAACGGCAGGTGCGCCCCGTCGTACATCACTGAGTCGAAGCCCAGCTGGATCGCCTCGAGCACCTCTGCGTGCGAGCCGTGGTCGAGGTGAATGACGTAGGTGGCGTCGGACTCCGCGGCGTTGCGCCGCGTCATCTCGAACGCCTTTCGCAACCCCATGTGGGGGATGACGGCACGCCCGACCTGCAGGAACACCGGCGCCTGTGCGCTCTCGGCGGCCAGCAGCAGGGCCTGGGTCGTCTCGTCGCTGTGCATGTTGAAGGCACCGATGGCGTAGCCGCCGTGTCGGGCGTCTTCTACCAGCTGTCGCGGGTCTGCGGTGCTCATCAAGAAATACCTCTCAGGTCGTGGAGACAGCGAGCATGGTGGTGGGGTCGGTGCGCGTGGTCAGCGTCCGGCGGACGGCGGCCAGCCAGCCCGCGCGTCGTTGCTCGCGGCGGTCGGCGTCCAGCTGGGGTTCGAAGCAGCGGTCGAGGGACCACGTGGCGCGGACGTCGTCCGGGCCGTTCCACAGCCCGACCGCACTGCCCGCCATGAGCGCGACGCCGAGCGCCGTCCGTTCAAGCTCCCTCGGCCGCCGGATGACGATGCCGGTGAGGTCGGCGAGCATCTGGCAGAGCAGGTCGTTACGGGCCGCGCCGCCGTCGACCTTCAGCTGCTCGACCGCGAGCGAACCGTGCTCGAGCACGCTGACGATGTCGGCGGTCTGCTGGGCCATGGACTCCACGGCCGCGCGGACGACGTGCGCCTTGGTGGTCTCCAGGGTCAACCCGTTCAGCGAGCCTCGGGCACTCCGGTCCCAGTGCGGTGCGCAGAGCCCGCCGAACCCCGGCACGAGGTGGACCCCGCCGGTGTCGGGGACGCTGGCGGCGATCGCCTCCACGTCGTCGTCCTCGTGGAGCAGTCCGAGTCCGTCTCGTAGCCACGACAGCGTCTGGCCGCTGTGGAAGACGACGCCCTCGAGCTCGTACCGGGTGGCCCCCTGCGCCGTCCAGGCCACGCTGCTGGTCAGGCCGTCGACCAGCACCGGGACGTCCCCCGAGTTGATGGTC
>JANLPD010000256.1:0-15283 GCA_031367045.1 Frankiales bacterium
AAGCTCAAGCGCGACGCGGAGAGCTACCTCGGCGAGACGATCACCGACGCGGTCATCACCGTCCCGGCCTACTTCTCCGACGCCGAGCGCCAGGCCACCAAGGACGCCGGCGAGGTGGCCGGCCTCAACGTCCTGCGGATCGTCAACGAGCCGACGGCAGCCGCCCTGGCCTACGGCCTGGACAAGGGCGACAAGGAGCAGACGATCCTGGTCTTCGACCTCGGCGGTGGCACCTTCGACGTGTCGCTGCTCGAGATCGGCGACGGCGTCATCGAGGTCAAGGCGACCTCCGGTGACAACAAGCTCGGTGGTGACGACTGGGACGAGCGGGTCGTCGCGCACCTGGTCAAGCAGTTCGAGCTGAGCAACAACGGCATCGACCTGTCCAAGGACAAGATGGCCATGCAGCGCCTGCGTGAGGCGGCCGAGAAGGCCAAGATCGAGCTGTCGGCCTCGCAGTCGACGACGATCAACCTGCCCTACATCACGGCGAGCGCTGACGGCCCGCTGCACCTGGACGTCACGATGACCCGCGCGGAGTTCCAGCGGATGACCCAAGACCTGCTCGACCGCTGCAAGACCCCCTTCCAGCAGGCCGTGAAGGACGCCGGGATGCCGGTCAGCGCGATCGACCACGTCGTCCTCGTCGGCGGCTCGACCCGCATGCCCGCCGTCACCGAGCTGGTCCGCGAGCTGACCGGCGGCAAGGAGCCCAACAAGGGGGTCAACCCGGACGAGGTCGTCGCCGTCGGCGCAGCACTGCAGGCCGGTGTCCTGAAGGGCGAGGTCAAGGACGTCCTGCTCCTGGACGTCACCCCGCTGTCGCTCGGCATCGAGACCAAGGGCGGGATCATGCACAAGCTCGTCGAGCGCAACACGACGATCCCGACCAAGCGCTCCGAGGTCTACACCACGGCTGACGACAACCAGCCGAGCGTCCAGATCCAGGTCTATCAGGGCGAGCGCGACATGGCCGCCTACAACAAGAAGCTCGGGATGTTCGAGCTGACCGGCCTGCCCCCGGCCCCCCGTGGCGTCCCACAGATCGAGGTCACCTTCGACATCGACGCCAACGGCATCGTGCACGTCTCCGCCAAGGACCTCGGCACCGGCAAGGAGCAGTCGATGACCATCACCGGCGGTTCGGCCCTGCCCAAGGACGAGGTGGAGCGGATGATGCGCGAAGCGGAGGAGTACGCCGAGGAGGACCACAAGCGCCGCGAGGAGGCCGAGACCCGCAACAGCGCGGACCAGCTCGTCTTTCAGACCGAGAAGTTCCTCGGCGAGAACGGCGCGAAGCTACCGGCTGAGGGCAAAGCCGACGTCGAGTCGGCGCTCACCGACCTCAAGGCGGCACTTGGCGGCAGCGACGTCGCAGCCGTGAAGTCGGCAGCCGCGACCCTGTCGGAGAAGTCGCAGGCGCTCGGCGGCGCGCTCTACTCCCAGCAGTCCGCAGAGAACGCCGCCACCGGTGGACCGGCCGAGGACGACGGCATCGTCGACGCCGAGGTCGTCGACGGCACGGTCGAGGACGAGGGCAAGTGACTCCTCCCGACACAGAGTTCGACCCGGAACGGGTGGTCTTTCGCGACAAGCGCAGGATCGACCCGGTGACCGGCGCCGTCCGTGAGGGGGTGGTCTCGGCCGGCGCACCTGCCGCCGAGCCGCCGCCCCCCGTTCTCGAGCCGGAGCAGGAGAGCCTGGACAGCCAGGCTGCTGAGCTGACGGCTGACCTGCAGCGGGTGTCGGCGGAGTATGCCAACTACCGCAAGCGCGTCGAGCGGGACCGGATGGTGGTCGTCGAGATGGCCACGGCCGGGGTGCTGACCGGGCTGTTGCCACTACTCGACGACATCGACCGGGCCCGCGAGCACGGCGACCTCGACGGAGCCTTCAAGAGCGTCGGCGAAGCGCTCGAGGGCGTGACCGCAAAGCTCGGCCTGGAGCGCTTCGGCACGGTCGGCGAGCAGTTCGACCCAGCGGTGCATGAGGCCCTTCTGCAGGCCGAGCCCGACCCGACCGCCACCGTTGCTGTCTGCGCAGCGGTCTTCCAGCCCGGCTACCGGGTGGGGGGTCGCGTCCTGCGTCCCGCCCGGGTGTCCGTCGCCGAGCCGGCCGCGCCCACGTCGGCCGAGCCGGCTTCCGACGTAGTGCAGTAGGCGGGGAGGGGCGCCGTGAGTGCACGCGACTTCGTGGAGAAGGACTACTACAAAGCTCTCGGCGTCCCCAAGGACGCACCGGCCGCCGACGTCAAGAAGGCCTACCGCAAGCTCGCCAAGAACCTCCACCCGGACACCAACCCAGGCAGCGAGGACCGCTTCAAGGAGGTCTCCGAGGCCTATGACGTGCTCTCGGACACCACCAAGCGCAAGGAGTACGACGAGGCGCGGTTGCTCTTCGGTAAGGGTGGGGCTGGCCGGTTCGCCGGCGCGCCAAGCGGTTTCGACGTCAACGACCTCTTCGGGGGTGGGAGCGGCGGGCTGGGTGACGTCTTCGGGGGGCTGTTCGGCGGCCGTGGCCGGCCGGCCGGCCCGCGTCGCGGAGGTGACCTGGAGACCGACGTGACGCTGTCCTTTGTCGATGCAGTCCGCGGCGCCGCGGTGCCGCTGCACCTGTCGATGAGCGGCGCCTGCGAGACCTGCCACGGCAACGGCGCGGCCCCCGGCACGGTCCCGAAGGCGTGCGGCGTCTGCGGCGGGGCCGGCACGACCAGCCACAATCAGGGCAGTTTTGCGCTGGCCGAGCCGTGCCGCGCCTGCCGCGGGACCGGGCGCATCATCGAGACGCCGTGCCCGGGCTGCCGTGGGACGGGGGCGACGACCAAGGACCGGACGCTGACGGTCCGCATCCCCGCGGGCGTCGACGAGGGCTCGCTCGTGCGCCTCACCGGCCGCGGCACCGCCGGGGAGCGGGGCGGTCCCGCGGGCGACCTGCTGGTGCGGGTCCATGTGACGCCGCACAGGTTCTTCGGACGCAGGGGCGACGACCTCACGATCACCGTCCCGGTCACCTTTCCAGAGGTTGCCCTCGGCGCGCAGATCGAGGTGCCGACGCTCGACCGGCCGGTGCTGCTCAAGGTGCCCGCGGGGACCTCCAGCGGGCGGACGTTCCGCGTCCGCGGTCGGGGGGTGGTTCGTCCCAAGGGCACCGGCCACCTGCTCGTGACGGTCGACGTCGCGGTCCCGGCCTCGTTGTCCAAGGACGCCAAGGCTGCGCTCGAGGCCTATGCCGCGGAGCAGCCCGGCGACCCGCGGGCCCACCTGATGGAGGTGTCTCGGTGACCCTCGACGCCCTGGACGGCGACCGCGCTGTCTTCGTCATCTCCGTCGCGGCTGAGCTGACCGGAATGCACCCGCAGACGCTGCGGCAGTACGACCGCCTGGGCCTGGTCAGCCCGGATCGCTCCGGCGGGGGTGGCCGGCGCTATTCCCCCCGCGACATCACCCTGCTGCGTGAGGTGCAGCGGCTCTCCCAGCAGGAGGGCGTCAACCTCGCGGGCATCAAGCGGGTGATCGAGCTCGAGCACCACGTCGAGGCCCTGCAGGCCCGCGTGGAGGAGCTTGAGGCCGAGCTCGCCGCTGCCCGCCACGCCCTCGGCCAGGCCCACTCGTCGGCGGTTGCGTCCCTGCGGCGTGACCTCGTACCCCTGGCGGACACCGCCCTCGTCGTCTGGAAGTCGCAGCGGCGTTGACCACGCAGACCAGCACCGGACCGGAGGACCAGGTAGATGGACGCTGACCGACTGACCACCAAGAGCCAGGAGGCCTTTGCGACGGCGACCCGCCGGGCCGCTTCGGGGGGGCACCCCGACGTCGCGCCGGTCCACCTGCTGCTGGCTCTGCTCGACCAGCCCGACGGCACGGCCACCGCCCTGCTCACCGCCGTCGGCGCGGACCCGGCAACGGTGCGCGCCGAGGCCGAGTCGCTGGCGCGCCGGCTACCAGCGGCAAGCGGCTCGACCGTCGCTGCGCCCCAGGTCTCGCGCACCCTGCTGCAGGCGATGACGGCGGCGCAGGAAGCGGCCGCCGCCTCGAAGGACGACTACGTCTCCACCGAGCACCTGCTCGTCGGCCTGGCGGACAAGGGGGGCGACGTGGCCCAGCTGCTGGCCCGCCACGGGGCGCGGTCCCAGGTGCTGGTCGAGGCGTTCACCACGGTGCGCGGCGGCGCGCGCCGGGTCACCACCCAGGACCCCGAGACCACCTACAAGGCCTTGGAGAAGTACGGCGTCGACCTCACGCAGGCCGCGCGCGAGGGCCAGCTCGACCCGGTCATCGGCCGCGACACAGAGATCCGCCGGGTCGTCCAGGTGCTGTCGCGGCGCACCAAGAACAACCCGGTCCTGATCGGTGAGCCCGGTGTCGGCAAGACCGCCGTCGTGGAGGGGCTGGCCCAGCGCATCGTCGACGGTGACGTCCCGGAGTCCCTGCGGGACAAGCGGATCGTGTCACTCGATTTGTCCGCCATGATTGCCGGCGCGCAGTACCGAGGACAGTTCGAGGAGCGCCTCAAGGCGGTCCTCGCCGACATCAAGGACAGCGACGGCGAGGTCATCACCTTCCTCGACGAGCTGCACACCCTGGTCGGCGCCGGCAAGGGCGAGGGCTCGATGGACGCCGGAAACATGCTCAAGCCGATGCTCGCCCGAGGCGAGCTGCGGATGGTCGGCGCGACGACGCTGGACGAGTACCGCCAGCACATCGAGAAGGACCCCGCGCTGGAGCGCCGCTTCCAGCAGGTGCTCGTCGGCGAGCCCTCCGTCGAGGACACGATCGCCATCCTGCGCGGGCTGAAGGGCCGCTACGAGGCCCACCACGGGGTCGACATCAGCGACGCCGCGCTGGTGGCCGCGGCCACTCTGTCCGACCGCTACATCACGGCTCGCTTCCTGCCGGACAAGGCGATCGACCTGGTCGACGAGGCGGGCTCCCGGCTGCGCATGGAGATCGACTCGCGACCTGTCGAGATCGACGAGCTGCAGCGGGCTGTCGACCGCATGCGGATGGAGGAGCTGGCCCTTGGCAAGGAGTCCGACCCCGCCTCCGTCGCGCGTCTTGAGGCGTTGCGGCGCGACCTCGCCGACCGGTCCGAGGAGCTATCGGTGCTGACCGCCCGCTGGGAGCAGGAGAAGACCGCGCTCAACCGCGTCGGCGAGCTGAAGAAAAAGCTCGACGACCTGCAGACGGCCTTCGAGCGAGCCGAGCGCGAAGCCGACAACGAGACGGCCAGCCGCCTGCTCTACGGCGACATCCCCGCCGTACGCGCTGCTCTGCAGGAGGCGTCGGTCGCCGCCGAGTCCCGCGACGCGATGGTCAAGGAGCAGGTCGGCGCCGACGACGTCGCCGAGGTCGTCGCTGCCTGGACCGGCATCCCGGCCGGCCGGATGCTCGAGGGCGAGACCGCCAAGCTGCTGCGGATGGAGGACGCCATCGGGGCGCGCCTCATCGGGCAGCAGGCCGCTTTGGGGGCGGTCTCCGACGCGGTCCGCCGTGCTCGCGCAGGTGTTTCGGACCCCGACCGGCCGACCGGCTCGTTCCTGTTCCTCGGCCCCACCGGCGTCGGCAAGACCGAGCTCGCCAAGTCGCTTGCGGAGTTCCTGTTCGACGACGAGCGGGCCATGACCCGCATCGACATGAGCGAGTACGCCGAGAAGCACTCGGTCGCAAGGCTCGTCGGTGCTCCTCCTGGCTACGTCGGCTACGAGTCGGGCGGTCAGCTGACCGAGGCGGTTCGCCGCCGGCCGTACTCCGTCGTCCTGTTCGACGAGGTGGAAAAGGCCCACCCGGACGTCTTCGACGTGCTGCTGCAGGTGCTCGACGACGGTCGGTTGACCGACGGCCAGGGCCGGACGGTCGACTTCCGCAACACGATCCTGGTGCTGACGTCCAACCTCGGCTCGGTCTATGCCAACGATCCCAGCCTGTCCGGCGAGCATCGCCGCGACCGGGTGATGGAGGTCGTCCGCGGAGCCTTCAAGCCGGAGTTCCTGAATCGCCTCGACGAGGTCGTGCTCTTCGATGCCCTCGGCACCGAAGAGCTGGCCCGCATCGTCGACCTGCAGGTCACCTCGCTCGCCCATCGGCTGGCCGACCGCCGGCTGACCCTGACCGTCACTGACGCCGCCCGCGCCTGGCTGACGGTTACCGGTTACGACCCGGTCTACGGGGCGCGGCCGCTGCGCCGGCTGGTGCAGAGCGCTATCGGCAACGAGCTGGCCCGCGCTCTGCTGTCCGGTGACATCAACGACGGCGACGAGGTCGTGGTGGACCGCGTCGGCGACGCCCTCGAGGTCCGCCCCGCCAAGCCCTAGCCCCAGCCCCAGCCCCAGCCCCACCCCAAGCCTTTGCGTCCGCTCGGCTCCCGCGTGCGGCTGTCCCCTTGAGCGGACGCAAGGGGTGGCTGGGGTGGGGAGGGCTGGGCAGGGCTGCTGCGCCCTGAGCGAAGAATCTGGCGCTCAAGCGGTCGCGAGGTCCAGGGTCGGGCGATGGACCTCCTGGTGCTCGGCGGTACCCGCTTCGTCGGCAGGGCGGTCGTGGCCGACGCCCTCGATCGTGGCTGGCAGGTGACGGCGCTCAACCGGGGGCAGACAGGGGAGCTGCCCGGCGGGGTGACTGCGCTGGTGGCCGACCGGACCAACCCGCAGGAGCTTGCCCGCGCAGTTGGCACGCGGACCTTCGACCTCGTTGTCGACACGTGGGCTGGTGCGCCTCGCGTCGTCCGCGCCGCGGCGAACCTGCTGAGGGACGGAGCCGGTCGCTACGGCTACGTCTCCTCGCGCAGCGTCTATACCGAAGGCCGCCCGGCCGGCGGCGACGAGTCATGGCCCACCGTCGAGGCCAGCCCCGACGCCGAGCTCACTGACTACGCCGCTGACAAGCGAGGAGGCGAGCTGGCCGCCCTCGCGGCCTTCCCGGGTGCCCTGCTCGCCCGCGCCGGGCTCATCCTCGGGCCGTATGAGGACATCGGCCGGCTGCCCTGGTGGCTCGACCGGATCGCCCGCGGCGGACCGGTTGTAGCCCCTGGCCGTCCCGAGCGACCCCTGCAGTACGTGGATGCCCGCGACCTCGCCGCCTGGCTGCTCGACGGGCTGGCGGCAGGTCTGTCCGGGCCGGTCGACGTCACGGCTCCGTCCGGCCACGCGACGACCCAGCGGCTGCTGGCGGCCTGCGTCGACGCGACCGGCTCGGACGCCGAGCTGGTGTGGTTCTCCGAGCCGGAGCTCGAGGCGGCGGGCGCCGAGCCCTGGGTGCAGCTGCCGTGCTGGGTGCCCGAGGGCGGTGAGTTCGCTGGCTTCCTGGAAGGCGGCACCGCGCGGGCCGTCGGCACCGGCCTGCGACCCCGGCCGGTCGAGCAGACGGTCGCCGACACGTGGGCCTGGTGGCGACGCGATGGCCTGCCGGCCCAGCGACCGGACCGGCCCACCCACGGGCTGCCGCGCGAGATCGAAGCCGCGCTGCTGGACGGCCGTCGTACGGTCAAGGGGTGATCACCCGCGTTGCACTCGCTGCCTGCTCGCTCGTGGCACTGACCGCCTGCGGCGGCAGTTCCGCGTCCCCGGCCGCCCAGCCGGCGCCCGGATCCAGTCCCGCGGAGTCGGCCAAGGCCTCCTGTCCGGCCACCCCCAGCCAGCTGCTCCAGAGGGACAACTCCTTCTCGCCCCGCGGTCTGCAGGTCACCGTCGGGACCAAGGTCACCGTGACCAACTGTGGACAGAACCCGCATACCTGGACCAGCAACGCCGCCGGCTTCGACAGCGGGACGCTGCCGCCCACGAAGTCCTTCTCGTTCACCTTCACCAAGGCGGGCACGTTCTCGTTCCTGTGCCAGATCCACTCCGGCATGGTGGGCTCCATCACCGTCGCCTGACCCGTCGAGCGGACTAGGGTCGGGGCCCGTGACCGACCGCGAACAGTTGCTGAGCCTCGTCCGCGACCACGCCGTCGTGCACGGCGCGGTGACTCTGTCGTCGGGGCGCGAGGCGGACTACTACGTCGACCTGCGCCGCATCACGTTGCGCGGTGCGTCTGCGCCGCTGGTCGGTCGCGTGATGCTCGAGCTCACGAAGGACTGGGAGTACGACGCAGTCGGTGGCCTGACGCTCGGTGCCGACCCGATCGCCGACGCCATGGTGCACGCCTCCGCGGGCCGACTCGACGCGTTCGTCGTCCGCAAGGAGGCCAAGGCCCACGGGATGCAGCGCCGCATCGAAGGACCCGAGATCGCGGGCCGGCGCGTGCTGGTCGTTGAGGACACCTCCACCACAGGTGCCTCGCCCCTCGCGGCGCTGGCAGCCGTGCGCGAGGCCGGCGCCACCGCGGTGGGTGTCGCGACCCTGGTCGACCGCGACACCGGTGCCGCCGAGAAGATCGAGGCGGCGGGCGTCGCCTACCGCTCGCTCTACTCGCTGGCCGACCTCGGCTTGTCCTCCACTCACCCGTAGCGTCCGCCGAAGTGGTCCGCGTCGGCCGCTCAGGCGAGCGGACGTTCCGGAAAGAGTGGGTGGTTCAGACCCGGGAGCGGCGGGAGCGGAGCAGCTCCACCGCGATGGGGAGCACCGAGAGGCCGACGATCAGGATCGCGAAGATCTCGAGGTTCTTGCCGATGAACTCGACGCTGCCGAGGAAGTAGCCAAGCAGGGTCACGCCGGTGCCCCATAGGACGCCGCCGACGATGTTCCAGGTGGTGAACGTGCGCGTCGACAGGTTGCCGGCGCCGACGAGCGGGTTGAGGAAGGTCCGCACGATAGGGATGAAGCGGGCCAGCACGATGGCCTTGCCGGCGCCGTAGCGCTCGACGATGTCCTCGGCCCTGGTGACGTAGGACTTCTTGAACAGCCGCGAGTCCTCGCGGTCGAACAGCGCCGGGCCGGCCTTGCGCCCGATCAGGAAGCCGGTCTGAGCGCCCACGATCGCGACGGTGCTGACGAGCAGGCAGACGAGCGCGATGTTGGGGTGCACGCCCTTGATCCCACCTGCAGCGGCATAGCCAGCGGCGAACAGCAGCGAGTCGCCCGGCAGGAAGAAGCCGAGCAGCAGGCCGGTCTCGGCGAAGACGATGAGGAGCAGCCCGACCAGGCCGAAGGTCTCGATCAGGTGGGCCCCGTCGAGCAGGGCAGGAAGGGCGGTGGGGTCGGCGCTCACCGGGACAGGTTAGGGGGTCGGGCGGGCGCAGCCCGCGAGCGGCGTTCACAGCAGGCGGTGGGCGAGCAGGTTGCCGACGACCAGCAGCCCGGCTCCCCACAGCACCGCGCCGGCCACGTTGGCCGCCAGGAAGCGCTGGTAGGGCATCGCCGCGACGCCTGCCATCACCGGGACGAGCACGCGTAGCCAGGGGACCCACCGGGCGCCGACGACGGCGAAGGCACCAAAACGCTGGTAGATCTCGCGGGCCCGCCGCAGGGTCCGGCGGTTGAGCACGCGCCCCCTGTCACGCTCGAGCAGCGGAGCGCCGGCGCGCGCCCCGGTCCAGTAGGCGACGCTGTCGCCGGTCACAGCGGCAACCAGGACGAGAACGACCAGCAGGGAGAGCGACAGACCCCGATCCGGGTCGGCGGTCAGGGCCCCGACGGCCAGCAGGACGGTATCGCCCGGCAGGAAGAAGCCGAGCAGGATGCCGGACTCGGCGAACACGAGGACGAAGACCGCGACATAGAGGGCGACCGGCCCGAGCGTCTGCAGGTCGGGCACTGCCCGAGGCTACGGGTCTGGCATGCTCGCCAGCAGCCCACGAGAGCCGACCCTGCCGTCGCATAGGAGTCCGAAGTGCCCATCGCCACGCCCGAGACCTACGCGCAGATGCTCGACCGGGCGAAGGCTGGCGCCTTCGCCTACCCGGCGATCAACGTGACCAGCTCGCAGACCCTCAACGCCGCCCTGCAGGGCTTCGCGGAGGCAGGTAGCGACGGCATCCTGCAGATCAGCACCGGCGGCGCCGAGTACCTCTCCGGGCAGAAGGTGAAGGACATGGTCACCGGCGCGGTGGCCCTGGCGGAGTACGCCCACGTTGTCGCTGCCAAGTACGACGTGCACCTCGCCCTGCACACCGACCACTGCCCGAAGGACAAGCTGGACAGTTACATGCGCCCGCTGATCGGGGTCAGCCAGGAGCGCGTCGAGCGCGGGCTCGAGCCGCTGTTCCAGTCACACATGTGGGACGGCAGCGCCATCGGGCTCGAGGAGAACCTGTCCATCGCGCAGGAGCTGCTCGAAAAATGCGCGACCGCGCGCATCGTCATGGAGCTCGAGATCGGCGTGGTCGGCGGCGAAGAGGACGGCGTCGAGAACGCCATCAACGCCAAGCTCTACACGACCCCGGCCGACGCACTGCGCACGGCCGAGGCGATCGGGGTCGGGGAGCAGGGTCGCTACCTGCTGGCGGCGACGTTCGGCAACGTGCACGGTGTCTACAAGCCCGGCAACGTCAAGCTGACGCCGTCGATCCTGCGCGACATCCAGGACGCGGTCGGCAAGCAGGTCGGCAAGGACAAGCCGTTCGACCTGGTGTTCCACGGTGGGTCGGGCTCGGAGCTCAGCGAGATCCGCGAGGCGCTCGACTACGGCGTGGTGAAGATGAATGTCGACACCGACGCGCAGTACGCCTTCACCCGTCCCGTCGCCGACCACATGCTCAAGCACTACGACGGCGTGCTGAAGGTCGACGGTGAGGTCGGCAGCAAGAAGCTGTACGACCCGCGGGCCTGGGGCAAGGCCGCCGAGGCCTCGATGGCCGCACGCGTGGTCACCGCCTGCGAAGACCTGCGTTCCGCTGGCACCACGATCGCGGGCTAATTCTGCCGGTCCTGCCTTGACGCGGCGTTTAACCTGTCAAGGCGCCACGCCGATCGGAGTGGCGCGTGCTCCTGCCCGCCGAGTCCTGCCCCCGGGAGCGCGTTCAGACCTGTTGGGGCAGGAGTGGGGGACCCACAGGTCCCACCGGGCGCGACCTCCCAGGCCGCACCCTCGGGGTGAAGGCGCGCTTGCGCGCCCGGGCTACCCGGCCCGAACCCGACAGCTCACCCCGCAGGCGCGAGGAGAGGACCAGTCCGCTGTGTCGTTGACCCCTTGTTTCGGTGTGCGCAAGACAGCCCGCCACGCCAGGCGCTCGACCGTTCCGGTGGCAATTGCCGTCGGCGGCCTGGCCGCCGTTTTCGTCCCGGCTCTCGCCGGGACGGCCAGCGCCGCCCCCAGCGCCGTCGCCCTGGCCGCTCCGTCGGCTGCTTCATCGTCGGACTTCGCCCGCCTGCGCGGCTGCGAGAGCGGTGGCAACTACGCGATCAACACCGGCAACGGCTACTACGGCGCCTACCAGTTCAGTTCCGGTACCTGGCACGGGTTGGGCTACCAGGGCCTGCCGCACCAGGCGTCGCCCGCAACCCAGGACGCGGCCGCCGCCCGCCTGCAGAGCGCGCAGGGCTGGCAGCCGTGGCCGGGCTGCGCCCGCGCGCTCGGTCTCGGTTCTGGTCAGTCCGCCTCGCGCAGCGGCCCCACGGCCCCCGCGGCCCGCGCTTCCCGCGGCGGCTCCCGTAGCGCCGTGGTTGCTGTCGCGGTCGCCCGGCCCGGTCGGCCCAGTTTTGACGGACGCATCATCACGACGGCCGACGTCAACCAGGACCTTGCCTCGGTCCGCGCCTGGCAGGGGCGGATGGCCGCCCGTGGCTGGTCCATCGCGGTCGACGGCCACTTCGGGCCGCAGAGCTCCGGGGTGGCCATGCGCTTCGCCGCGGAGAAGCACTTGAGCCCGGCGACGCCGGGCAGCGTCGACAAGGCCGTCTTCGACGGTGCCTGGACGATCGCCGTCAGCTGAGAGGCGGTCAAGCCTTCTGCGCGGTGATAATCGCGTAGCCCAGGACACCTGAGCGGACGGCCCGCTCGCAGGCGCGCAGAGTGCTCGACAGGGGCAGCCGCCGGCGCAACCGGCGCATGAAAGCCAGCGCGTCGGCCGCACGGTCCTCGGTGGTCACGACGCGCAGCCCCGCGGTGTTCAGGAGCCCGGCGTACGCCGGGATCGTGCGCGCGCTCGTCAGCCGGTCCACCGCATCGACGACCTCTGGGGCGGCCAGCTCCCGATGCAGCACCACATCGGTGAGGGCCAGCTGCCCGCCCGGCCGCAACACGCGGGCCATCTCGGTGACCGCCTGAGCCGGGTCGTGGAAGGTCGAGACGGAGCACTCGCAGATCACGACGTCGACGGTGCCGTCGCCCACCGGCAGGGCGTGGGCGTCTGCGACGACGGCAGCACCGCGGCGGCGGGCCCGGGTCACCGAACGCGCCTCGACGTCCACACCCAGCACCAGCAGCCCGCGCCCGGCCAGCAGGCCCAGTGTCTGACCCGCGCCGCAGGCCACATCGAGCACGACCGCGCCCGTCGGGGGGCAGAGCCCGTCGAGCAAGTGGCGGGTCAGCGCTGTGCCTCCCGGATGGGCGGTTGCCCCGAGCAGCGCCCTGACGCTGCGGGCGGCGTAGTCCATGCCTGCACGCTAGGTGAAGGATGTGCAGGTGCTGGTCCTGGAGGACGTCGTCGTCGACCGCGGCGGCGTCCGCGTGCTCGATCATGTCTCGGCGTCTTTCGCGCCCGGTCGGTGCACGGCCGTGGCCGGGCCCAGCGGTGCTGGCAAGAGCACCCTGCTGCGGCTGCTCGATCGGCTGGAAGAGCCGACGTCGGGGCGGGTGCTCCTGCACGGTCGGCCGCTCCCGTCGTACGACGTGCTCGCCGTGCGACGACGGGTCGGGCTGGTCCAGCAGTCCCCCGTCTTGCTCGGGGAAACGGTGCTCGAAGACCTGCGCGTCGCGGGCTCCCTCACCCCGGAGGAGGCGGTCGGGCTGCTCGGCCGGGCCGGCCTCCCGGGCCTGCCGCTGGATCGGCGCACCGACTCGCTGTCCGGTGGGGAGGCGCAGCGGCTCTGCCTGGCCCGGGCCCTCGCGGTGGGTCCCGAGGTACTGCTGCTCGACGAGCCGACGAGCGCGTTGGACGCCGTCGCGGCGATGGCCGTCGAGCGGGTCGTCCGGGCGCTCGTCGCTGACGGCCTTTCGGCGGTGCTCGTCAGCCACGACCTGCGTCAGGCCCGTCGGCTCGCGGACGACGCGGTGATCCTTGAGGGCGGGCGCGTCGTGGAGGCCGGGCCCGCCCCAGCCGTGGCCTATCTGGCAGGAGCCTCATGAGCCCCGCGGTGCCCAGCTGGCTCGGCGTTGCCACCTCGGTGGTCCTCGTCGGCATGTGCCTCGCGGTGGTGGTGCGCGAGCAGCTCGGGCTCAGCCGCGAGGTGGTGATCGCGTCGGTGCGCGCCGTCGTGCAACTGGCCGCGGTCGGCGCGCTCCTCGGTGTGCTCTTCCGGCACGCCGGGCTGCCAGGGTCGCTGCTGTGGGTGACCGGGATGGTGCTCGTGGGGGGCCGCGTCGCCGGCCACCGCGGCGCGGGGCTGCCACGGGCCTACCTCGTCGCGACCGTCGCCCTGACCGCCGGGGTGGTCGCCACGCTGGGCCTGCTGCTCGTTGCCCGGGTCGTCCAGGTGGAGCCACGCGTCGTCGTGCCGGTCGGCGGAATGGTCGTGTCCGCCGCGACCCGCGGCACCTCTGTCGTGCTGCTGCGGCTGCGTGAGGAGGCCGTCTCCGCGCGCCGCTTCGTCGAGGCCCGGCTGGCGCTGGGCCTGCCCGGGTCGGAAGCTTTTGCGCCGCACCGGCGGCAGGCCCTGAGGACGGCGCTGGTCACTGACATCGACGCGGTGCGCACCGTCGGGCTGATTTCCCTGCCGGGTGCGATGACCGGCCTGCTGCTCGCTGGCGTCGAGCCGCTGACGGCGATCCGCTACCAGGTCGTCGTCATGTACATGCTGCTCGGCGCGGTCGCCGTGTCTGGCGCGGTCGCCGCCCGGCTCACCACGGGGCTGCTCTTCGACGACGCTGAACGGCTGGTTGTGCTGCCGGAAGCCGGTCGTCGCGCCGCCGCCATCCGCTGATGGTCCCGCGACCGACCCGGACCGGTTGTCGGCCATGGTTACCTGAACCACCATTGACAAGTGAGCGGCGGAGGTTAGTCTCCAACCAACCAACCAACCGGTAGGGTTGGCCTGGTCGGCACCTGAGGAACGGTAGCCCCGCGATGGAGGAAGTCTTTCGCTTTGCCCTGATCGGGCTCGGCCTGGGTGCGATGTACTCGCTGGCAGCCCAGGGCCTCGTGCTCGTCTACAGAGGCTCGGGCGTTCTGAACTTCGCACACGGGGCTATCGGGATGATCGGTGCCTACGCGTCCTACGAGTGCCGGACGTCTCTCGGCTTGCCCTTCCTGATCTCCGCCCTTGCCGGCGTCCTGACTTCAGCTGTGGTCGGTGCTCTGTGCCAGCTGCTCATCCTGGGCCGGATGAAGCGCGCCTCCCCATTGACCCGCGTGGTCGCGACCCTCGGCATCTTGCTGACGCTCCAGTCGCTCGCAGTGCTGCGGTACGGCGGCCGGGCCACCTTTGTCCCGCAGGAACTCCCGCAGGGGGTCATCCACATCTCGGGCCGGGTCACCCTTCCGATAGACCGGCTGATCATGCTGATCATCGCGGCCCTGCTGACCGTGGTCCTCTGGCTGGTCTACCGCTACACCCGATTTGGCCTCGGCACGACGGCCGTTGCCGAGAACCCTCTCGCTGCGGCCACCCTCGGCTGGTCCGGTGACCGGATCGCGCTGGCGAACTGGTCCGTGGGCTCAGGGCTGGCTGGCCTGGCAGCCATCCTGATCTCACCCATCGTGACCTTGCAGGTGTCGGTGATGACCAACATCGTGATCGCGGCGCTCGCCGCTGCCCTGGTCGCCGGATTCCGATCCTTCCCGATCTCCTTCATCGCTGGCATCGCGCTCGGCGTCGCGCAGACCGTCGTCGGCCGGTTCACCGCCGACACGCCCGGTCTTGCCTTGTCACTTCCGTTCGCCGTCATTGTTGTCGTCCTCGTGGTGCGTGGCCAGTCGCTGCCGCTCCGGGACTTTCTACTCCAGCGGCTCCCGAGGCTTGGCAGTGGGGTCATGCGGCCAGTGCCGATCCTCGTGACCACCCTGGCGACTGGCGTGCTCATCGCCGTGCTCTCGCCGCGATGGGTGGATGCCCTCACCTACACCCTCACCATTGCAGTAATCATCTTGTCGATCGTGCTGCTCACCGGCTATGCGGGTCAGCTCTCACTGGCCCAGTTCGCGTTCGCCGGGTTCGGCGCCTGGGTTGCTGGCCGACTGGCCGCCACCTGGGGTGTCCCGTTCGAGCTGGCCTTGGTGGCCGGTGTCGTTGCGACGATCCCGCTCGGCATGTTGT
>JANLPD010000272.1:0-3060 GCA_031367045.1 Frankiales bacterium
CCCGAAGCTGCTGCCCACAAGGGCCAACCGCTGCCAGAGGTCCCAGTCGGCCGTCGGGCTCAGGCCGCCTTCCATGCCGCCGACCCCCAGCCAGGTCGAGCGGCGAACCGCCGCGCCCCTGAAGATCGTGTTACGCACGAGCAGGGCACCCCGCTGGTCGTGCACCTCGAAGGGCCACGACGGCACGTACACCTGGCGGACGATCAGCCCGTCGACGGTCAGGTCGGCGTCGGTGGTCAGGACGTCCAGGTCGGGACGGGCGCGGGCCAGAGCCATCAGGGCCGCCAGCCGCTCGGGGTACCACGCGTCGTCAGCGTCGAGCACGACGACCAGATCACCGCGGGCCGCCTGCACGGCGGCGTTTTTCGCCGCAGCCTCCCCCGCGTTGGCCTGGTGCAGGACCCGCAGCCGCGGATCGTCGACGTCAGCGAGGACCTGGGCCGTCCCGTCGCTCGACCCATCGTCAACGACCACGACCTCCAGTGGGGGCCAGGTCTGCGTCAGCGCGCTCAGTACCGCTGCCAGTATGGTGCCCTCGGCCTGGTAGGCAGCGATGCAGACGCTCGCCGTCGGCGCCTCTGCGAGCGGCTCGAGGTCAACCGACGGCGGTGGGACGCACACCGCCCAGCCCTCGACCCGATCCTGGCCAGCGGAGGACGGCAGCACAGGGCAGGCTACGACGGCGGGCGGACCCGCCTACGAGCGACGGAGGTTCAGGGTGGGGGATCGCCTCCGTAGCGCGGACGTGCGTTTCCTACTACCTGCCTGGCCCGCTCGGGTGCGGGTCGCTGGGCTCGACGCGCACGTGGCCCGGGCTCTGCTCACAGCCGGGCACGAGGTGGTCGCGGACCACGCGCAGGCCGACGCCGCGCTGTGCACCACTGGGACGCTCCGCGAGGTGCTCCGAGCTGGGCCCCACCCGTGCGGAGTGGTCGTCCAGGGCACTGGCAGCGGCCCCCTTCGGGCGCTGGCCCGGGCTGGGCTGCAGGGGCGCGGCTGGCTGCTGCTGGCCGGCGACGGCGGGCCGTCAGTTGCCGTCCCTGCCCGCAGCGAGCAGGCCTCCCGGGCCGCGCTACTGGCCTACGCGGGTAGGCAGGACCTCACCAAAGCGGTGCGCAACCGCCTCGCGCACCGGGCGCTCGTCGCCGGGTTGCTGCCCCCGCGCCAGTGGACGGCCGCTGTGAGCGAAGCGGCCGACGGGGCGTCTTGGCCTGCGGTCAGCGGGTGCGCGGGTGACCCAGGTCCGGCATTCCTGGCCTTCCCGGGCAGGGACGCCCTCAGTCGCGTGGTGGCAGTGCTGCCAGCAGGCCGCGTGGTGAAGTTGACCCGGCTGCCGCATGCTGACGACTCAGCGACGGCCGATCTCGCCGGAATGTTGCTCGCGGCCGGGAGCCCGGTCGCCCGGTTGCATGCCCCCCGGAGCCTGGGCCACGGACGGCTCGCCTCCCCGCAAGGCGGACCTTCCCTGCCGTGGACGTCTGAGACGCTCGGTGTCGGCGAGTCGCTGACGGCCCATCTGCAGACCCGAGGTGGTGAGCGCATCTCGCTGCTCAAAGCCATCGCGCGCTGGCTGCGCGACCTCGCTCTCAGCACCACTGGGCCTGCCGGTTCCCTACGGCCCCTGCTCGACGGCCTCCGCCAGGAGTCGGATGCGGTGTCCGGCGAGATCCCCTTTCGGCTCGATTCCACCGAGGAGCTCGCAACGGTCCTTAGTCACGACGACCTCGGCTGCTGGAACGTCGTGACCGACGGCAAGGACTGGACCGTGCTCGACTGGGAGGGGGCACGTGCGGCCGGCCTGCCCCTCGCCGATCTGCTCTACCTGCTGACGGACGCGCTGGGCCAGCGCGACGGTGCCCGGTCCGACGACGAGCGCCTCTCCCACGCGCTTCGTCTGCACCGGGGTGAGCTGCCTGCGTCGGCGCTGCTGTTCGCTCTGGTGCGCGAGCACGCGCTCGCCCTGCGCATCCCGATCGCAGCGGTACCGACGCTCGCGTTGGCCTGCTGGCTCTGGCACGGTCGGGGGACCGAACAGCGTCTGGCCACCGCGCACGCCGCCGGCATCGAGATCGTCCTCCCACTGCCCCCAGCCGCGCAGCTGGGTCGCGCGTGGCTGCTCGACCCGGAACTGCGCAGCACCTGGGAGGCCTTCTCCCGCACGTACTGAAGGCCGGCCTCGGTTGACAACGTCGATCCGGGGATCGGCCGGCTCAGTGTCGCGGTGCGTTCGCGCTGCTTACCGCCTGGTAGACCCTCGCCGCGTTGGGGAACTGACCGCTGTCGAGCAGGTGCTTGCCGTCTGGAACGTCGACGTCGAAGTAGGTCTCGTAACGGACATCGTGGACGCGTATCCAGTCGAAGAACCTGGTGATGAACAGCGGGTTGTCGCCGCCGCCGCCGCCGTTCTGTGACGCCTTGTCGACCAGGCCCCACTCCGGGAAGCCGAGCCGCTTGCTGTGGGTCAACGCCCAGTCCGCCCACCAGTCGAGGCCATAGCGGCCGTCCTGGACCGCCGACCAGCGCTGCGCCGGCGTCGCTGTGCTGTCACCCCAGATGCTGTCGTACACGTCGAGGCCGATGGAGTCGACGTAGGCGTCGCCGGGCCAGGCCTTCTCCACCGCGTAGCCCGGCTGGCCGGAGCCAAGGGTCGGGTTCCACTCCACGTCGAACTGCTGACCAGGAACCGAGCGCATCGCGTCAACGACGTGGCGCCAGTAGGCGATGAAGGCCACCTCGTGGCCGACGGAGCTCCAGACAAACCAGTTGCCGTTGAACTCCCAGCCCAGACGGAGCGTGGCGTCGGCCTGGCCGGAGGCGACCAGCCGCGTGGCCAGTGTGCGGAAGTGGGCGTCGTACGCCCCGGTGGCACCGATAGCGAGCGTGGAGCCGTCGCCCGGCAGCAGGGGCACCCCCAGTACCAGGGGGGCGGCCACCTTGCTCCAGGCGTCCAGAAACCAGGATGGTCCTTCGATCGCGCTCCACGAGTCTGCGGGCAGGAAGTCGTTGGTCATCTCCACCCCGCGCCCCCGCCACGCCCCAAAGGCTGCCAGCTGGGCCACG
>JANLPD010000279.1:0-5602 GCA_031367045.1 Frankiales bacterium
GGACAGTGCCAGCCCGTCGCTGCCGCCGAAACCGGGCAGGCTGGGGGCGATGACCTTGATGCCGGCGGCGGTGAGCAAGGTGATGCCGTCCGCGTAGGCGCGCGGGGACAGGCCCCAGCCGTGCAGGAACAGCAGCGGGTCTCCCTCGCCGGCCTCCATGAGGCGAACGACGGCACCGTCGACGACGACCTCACGCCAGCTGACCGGCCGTCCGGCCGGCCGCGTCTGCTTCCCGGTCTGCAGTCTCACGGCGCCCCCCTCCATAACCGTTGACCGTTGGTAGGCGGCTGTTGCAGGCATCGAAGGTCAGCCCGCTGCTGGAGGGGCGTGGCCCGGGCCGTCGGCGTCGTGCAGCGCGGCATGCTGGTCGACCATCGACTCGTGGACGCCGGCACCGGGTCCCGCCGCAGCGACCTGGCCGTGCCGCAGGACGAGATGGCCGAGCAGCTTCTCCTCGTCGGCGAGCAGCGACTCCCACTGCTCCACGAGGTCAGCGGCCGCCACCAACGCCTCGAGGCGGGTCCGGAGTGGCAGGAGCAGCAGCTCCCGCTCCAGGACGCTGACCAGCTCCTCGGGCAGTACGGCGCGGGGGTGCTCGTCGTCGTGCGGGTTCGGCTCGGTCAGCTCGAGCGGCAGGTCGTGGTCGACGGCCGGGTCCGGGTCCGGGTCAAGGTCGCCCTGGCTGCGGGCTCGATCACTGTCCGGGCCGAAGGAGTCGTCGTCCTCGTCGTACTCGGCCTCGACGTCGGACAGCGACATGCCCGCCTCGGCGGCCCACCGGGCTTCCTCCGCGAGGTCGAGCTCCTCCGGGAGGGCGGCGAAGAAGGCGTCCTGCCAGCGCTCCAGCAGGTCACGCACCGCGTCCACCCGCTCGAGCGCGCTCCCGAGGTCTGCGCCGGCGCCGCGCAGCAACCCCGCCTGGAGGGCGGCGGCCGCACCGGGCGGCAGGTCCTCGAGGGGGTTGGCTGAGGAGACGGTGTGGACGACACCGCGCGAGTCCCGGAACACGCGGGCAGCGTAGGTTGCTGACCGCTCCGCGATCAGGAGCCCGACATCGAGGGAGTCCCAGATGGGCGAGTTCGTGCGGCTCGAGGTCCAGGATGCGGTCGGGACGATCCGGCTGGACCGTCCGAAGATGAACGCGCTGAATGCGCAGGTCCAAGAAGAGATCCGCGAGGCGGCCCAGGCCGCCACCCAACGGGCCGACGTCCGGGCAGTGGTGCTCTACGGCGGGGAGCGGGTGTTCGCGGCGGGCGCAGACATCAAAGAGATGAAGGACATGTCCTACGTCGACATGCTGGCCCGCTCGGGCATCCTGCAGGACTGCTTCCAGGCCGTCGCCCGCATCCCGAAGCCGGTCATCGCGGCGATCACCGGCTACGCCATGGGCGGTGGCTGCGAGCTGCCCATGTGCGCGGACTTCCGCGTCTTGGCCGACTATGCCAAGCTTGGCCAGCCGGAGGTGCTGCTCGGCATCATCCCGGGTGCCGGCGGCACGCAGCGGCTCACCCGCCTGGTCGGTCCGGCAAAGGCCAAGGACATCGTGTTCTCGGGCCGTTTCGTCGACGCGCAGGAGGCGCTGGCCATCGGCCTGGCCGACAAGGTTGTGCCGGCCGAGCAGGTCTACCCCGCGGCGGTCGCCTGGGCGGCTTCGTTCGCAGCCGGTGCAGCCGTCGCGCTCCGGGCGGCGAAAAAGGCGATCGACGAGGGGCTCGAGCTGGACCTGGACTCCGCGCTGCGGCTCGAGTCGACCCTGTTCGCTGGGCTGTTCGCCACCGAGGACCGCGCGATCGGCATGGCGAGCTTTGTCGAGAACGGTCCTGGTAAGGCGCGGTTCACCGGTCGATGACCAGACTGCCCGCCCGCGTTTGCCGATGGGCTACCCGCGGGTAACAATGGGGCGTCGAGGCGGTGCGCAGGCTCGAGTTGCCGGGCGATAGCGTCACCGGGACCCTTGACAAAGGAGCGCGGACTCCCGCGCCAAAGGCTGACGGAGGCCGGCACCGAGCATGGACATCGTCGTACTGGTGAAGCAGGTGCCTGACACCTGGGCCGAGCGCCGGCTGGATGCCTCGGACAAAACTCTCGACCGTGCCTCGGTGGACGTCGTGATGAACGAGATCGACGAGTACGCCGTGGAGGAGGCTCTGCGCATCAAGGAGGCGGTCACGGCTGCCGGTGGGACGGGCGAGGTGACCATCCTCACGATGGGGCCGGAGCGGGCCCTGGAAACCATCCGCAAGGCCCTGTCGATGGGCGCGGACAAGGCGGTGCACCTGGTGGATGACGCACTGAAGGGCTCGGATGCCCTCCAGACCTCGTACGCCCTCGAAAAGGCCTTGGCGACGCTGACCTACGACCTCGTGCTCGTCGGCTCCGAGGCCACCGACTCGCGGATGGCGATCATGGCCGCGCTGCTGGCGGAGCGCACCGGTCAGCCGCAGCTCTCCGGCGCCCGCAAGGTGACCGTCACGGGCGAGGGGGCTGCCGGCACCGTGCGGATCGAGCGGCTCACCGACAACGGCTACGCCGTCGTTGAGGCCTCGATGCCGGCGATCGTCTCGGTCGTTGAGAAGATCAACGAGCCCCGCTACCCCTCCTTCAAAGGGATCATGGCCGCGAAGTCCAAGCCCCTCACGATCCTGTCGATCGCCGACGCAGGGATAGCCGCCGATCAGGTCGGGCTCGCCCACGCGCGGAGCCAGGTTGTCGAGTTCGCGAACAAGCCGCCGCGGCAGGCGGGCCAGATCGTCAAGGACGAGGGTGACGGTGGCGCCAAGGTCGCCGAGTTCCTCGCGTCACAGAAGTTTGTCTGAGAGGGCACGAAAACATGGCTGAGGTACTGGTTCTCGTCGACCACGTCGACGGCAACCCCAAAAAGGTCTCCTACGAGCTGCTCACGCTGGCCAGGACGCTCGGCGAGCCGTCGGCTGTCGTGCTGGGCAAGGGCGCATCCGCCGCGGCGGCCAAGCTCGGTGCCTACGGCCCCGCGAAGATCTACGTCGATGAGTCGGCTGAGCACGACGACTACCTGGCCGGCCCGAAGGCCGCGTTGCTGGCCCAGCTGGTCGGCTCCGCCTCGCCGGTCGCGGTCCTGCTGCCTTCCACCGCCGAGGGCAAGGAAGTTGCGGCCCGGCTCGCCATCAAGACCGGTGGCGGCCTGCTGACCGATGCTGTCGGCCTCACGACCGACCTCGTCGCCGAGCAGCCGATCTTCGGTGGCAGCGTGGTCGTCCAGTCCAAAGTAACGACCGGCACGCCCATCATCACGGTCCGCGCCAACTCGACCCCTCCGGTCGAGGCGGCCGGTGCCGCGACCATCGAGCAGGTCACTGTCAGCGCGTCCGCCGCCGACAAGGGCGCGCGGATCATCGAGACGGTCGTCGAGGACAAAGGCGGTCGCCCGGACCTCGGGGACGCGTCCATCGTCGTCTCCGGTGGCCGTGGCCTCGGCGCGGCGGAGAACTTCGCCATCGTCGAGCAGCTCGCCGACTCCCTGGGGGCTGCCGTCGGTGCCTCGCGCGCTGCGACCGACGCCGGCTGGTACCCCCACCAGAACCAGGTCGGCCAGACCGGTCGCACCGTGTCGCCGCAGCTCTACATCGCGGTCGGCATCTCCGGTGCCATCCAGCACCGAGCCGGTATGCAAACCGCCAAGACCATCGTGGCGATCAACAAGGACCCGGAGGCCCCGATCTTCGAGCTGGCCGACTTCGGGCTGGTGGGCGACCTGTTCACGGTCGTGCCGCAGCTGACCGAGGCGATCCACAAGCGCAAGGGCTAGCACTGCACCGCGCAGGGCTGGACGCCGGCGGCTAGTGTCGCCGGGTGGCCTACCTCGACCACGCGGCCTCGACCCCCATGCTGCCGGAGGCGGTGGCTGCGGTCACGGCAGCGCTGACCGCGACCGGCAATGCGTCATCCCTGCACGCCTCCGGCCGCCGCGCGCGGCGCACCGTCGAGGAAGCCCGTGAGTCCTTGGCTGCCTCTCTGGGGGCCCGCCCCTCCGAGGTCGTGTTCACCAGCAGCGGCACCGAGAGCGACAACCTGGCCGTCAAGGGGCTGTGGTTGGCCCGCTACCGCACCGACCCCCGGCGCCGGCGGATCCTCGCCAGCGCGGTGGAGCACCACGCCGTCCTGGACTCGGTCGAGTGGCTGGTCGCCCGCGAGGGCGCGACCGTCACCTGGCTCGAGGTCGACCGGCTCGGCCGGGTGCACCCCGAGGTGCTGGCGGACGCACTTGGCGACGACGTGGCCCTGGTCACGGTCATGTGGGCCAACAACGAGGTCGGGACGGTGCAGCCGGTCCGTGCCCTGGCCGATCTGGCCCACGGGGCGGGGGTTGCGTTCCACACCGACGCGGTCCAGGCCGTCGGCCAGCTCCCGGTCAACTTCGCCGGGAGCGGCGCCGACGCCTTGACCATGACCGGCCACAAGCTGGGCGGCCCGCTCGGCGCGGGCGCGCTGCTGCTCGGGCGTGACATCGACTGCACCCCGCTGCTGCACGGGGGCGGCCATGAGCGCGACGTCCGCTCGGGCACGCTGGACACCCCTGGTGTGGTCGGTCTGGCGGTCGCGGCCGAGCTGGCCGTGGCGCGCCAGCCCGAGATCGCCAGCCGGCTGCGCGGCCTGCGCGACGACCTCATCACCCGGGTGCGCGCCGCCCTTCCCGACGCGGTGCTCAACGGCGACGAGACCGACCGGCTGCCCGGCAACGCCCACTTCTCCTTCCCCGGCTGTGAGGGCGACTCGCTCCTGCTGTTGCTCGACGCCAGGGGCGTCGAGGTCTCCACCGGTTCGGCCTGCTCAGCGGGGGTGGCCCGGCCGTCCCACGTCCTCGTCGCGATGGGCGCAGACGAGCCGAGCGCCCGCGCCTCGCTGCGCTTCTCGCTCGGCCACACCTCTACCCAGGGTGACGTCGACGCCCTCGTCGACGCGCTGCCCGGGGTCGTCGAGCGGGCCCGCCGGGCCGGCACCTGGAGCGCCCGGGCATGAGGCTGCTCGCCGCGATGTCGGGCGGCGTCGACTCGGCCGTCGCCGCCGCACTGGCCGTCGACGCCGGCCACGACGTGACCGGCGTGCACCTGGCGCTGTCCACGGCCCCGGCGACGCTCCGCACCGGATCGCGCGGCTGCTGCTCCAAGGAGGACGCGCGTGACGCGAGCCGCTGCGCCGACGTGCTCGGCATCCCGTTCTACGTCTGGGACCTGTCGGCGCGGTTCCGGGCCGACGTGGTCGACGACTTCGTCGCGGAGTACGCCGCCGGCCGCACCCCCAACCCCTGCCTGCGGTGCAACGAGCACATCAAGTTTGCTGCCGTCCTGGACCGGGCCCGGGCCTTGGGCTTCGACGCGGTGGTGACCGGTCATCACGCCAGGCTTGAGGGCGGCGTCCTTCGTCGCTCGGTCGATGAGGCCAAGGACCAGTCCTACGTGCTGGCGGTCCTGACCCCGGACCAGCTCGCCGGTGCAGTCCTGCCGCTCGGTGGCCTCACCAAGGCAGAGGTCCGCGCCGAGGCCGCTGCGCGCGGTCTCGCCGTCGCCGAAAAGCCCGACTCCCACGACATCTGCTTCATCGCCGACGGCGACACGGCCGGTTTCCT
>JANLPD010000282.1:0-6541 GCA_031367045.1 Frankiales bacterium
TTCGTGCCCAAGGTCAAGCTCGAGGTCCTCGTCGACGACGCCGACGCGGCGGACGTGATCGACGTCATCGCCAAGTCGGCGCACACCGGATCCATCGGTGACGGCAAGGTCTGGAGCACGCCGGTCGACGACGTGGTCCGCGTCCGGACGGGGGAACGGGGGGTGGAGGCCCTGTGAGGCTCGTCACCGCGGTGGTGAAGCCGTTCAAGCTCGACGACGTCAAGACCGCCCTGGAGGCGCTCGGCGTGCAGGGGATGACGGTGAGCGAGGTGCAGGGCTACGGCCGCCAGCGCGGCCACACCGAGGTCTACCGCGGTGCGGAGTACACCGTGTCGTTCGTGCCCAAGGTCCGCATCGAGGTCCTGGTCGACGACGCCGACGCGGGCCCCGTGGTCGACGCCATCGTGGCGGCCGCCTGCAGCGGATCGATCGGCGACGGAAAGGTGTGGACCACGCCGGTCGACGACATCGTGCGGGTGCGGACCGGCGAGCGGGGGGCGGAAGCGCTGTAGCTGACCGATAGCTATGGCTGAACACGGGAGGGCCGTTCTTACGGCCCTCCCGTGTTCACCTGTCCGAAACACGGGAGCAACAGTGTTGGAACCGGCGACCGCCAGGGTGCCGTCGTGCCAATCGACGCCGGCGACACCGCCTGGCTGCTGACCTGCACCGCCCTCGTCCTGCTCATGACGCCGGGCCTGGCGTTCTTCTACGCCGGCATGGTCAGGGCGAAGAACGTCCTCGCGATGCTCATGCAGAACTACGTCGCCATCGGCGTCGTCAGCGTCCTGTGGGTTGTCGTCGGCTACTCGCTCGCCTTCGGCGGCGACGTTGGCGGCGGACTGCTAGGCGGCCTGCGCTTCAGCGGCCTGGCCAACATGAACGAGCCGGTCCCGGGCATCGCGCTCACGGTGCCCCCGCTGTTGTTCGCGGCCTTCCAGATGATGTTCGCGGTCGTCACCGTTGCCCTGCTGGCGGGGGCGATCGCCGACCGCGTCCGCTTCGGTGCCTTCGTTCTGTTCGCCGGCCTGTGGGCCATCGTCGTCTACGCGCCGCTGGCCCACTGGGCCTTCTCGCCCCAGGGCTGGATGGCCCGGATGGGAGTCCTGGACTTCGCCGGCGGCACCGTCGTCGAGATCGACTGCGGGGCAGCGGCCCTGGCCCTGGCCCTGGTTGTCGGCCGCCGCCACGGCTGGCCGCGCGAGGCCATGCCGCCGCACTCCCTGCCGCTGACCCTGCTCGGCGCGGGCCTGCTCTGGTTCGGCTGGTTCGGCTTCAACGCCGGGTCTGCCTTGCACGCCAACGGCCTGGCTGTGTCCGCCCTCGTGGCGACGCACCTCGCAGCAGTCGGTGGGATGCTCGCGTGGATCGGCGTCGAGCGACTGCGCACGGGCTCGGCGACAACGCTCGGGGCTGCCTCCGGGGCGATCGCGGGCCTGGTCGCGATCACGCCGGCCTGCGGCTTCCTGCAGCCGCTACCCGCCCTGCTGCTCGGCGCGATCGCCGGCGGCGCCAGCCTCGTGGCTGTTCAGGTCAAGCACCGACTCGGTTATGACGACGCGCTCGACGTCGTGGGCGTCCACTACGTCGGCGGCGTCATCGGCATGCTGTTCGTCGGCCTCGCCGCGACCACCGCTGTCAATCCAGGCATCGTGCGCGAAGGCCTGCTGTACGGCGGGGGAGCGGGTCTGCTCGGCCGGCAGGCAGTCGCCGTGCTGGCCGCGACTGCCTGGGCGTTCTGCGCGACCTGGTTGCTCGCCAAGGCAGTCAACCGGGTGCTGCCCCTGCGCGTCTCGGCAGAGCAGGAGCAGGTCGGGCTGGACCAGACGCTGCACGCTGAGACCGCCTACGACTTCGGCTCGGTCCGCAGCCTGGGGCGCTTGTGACCTATCGGCAACGTCAAGAGGGCAGGATGCGCACATGAGGCTGGTGACCGCAGTGGTGAAGCCGTTCAAGCTCGACGACGTGAAGAACGCGCTCGAGGTGCTCGGGGTGCAGGGGATGACGGTGAGCGAGGTGCAGGGCTTTGGCCGCCAGCGCGGCCACACCGAGGTCTATCGCGGTGCCGAGTACACCGTCTCCTTCGTGCCCAAGGTACGCATCGACGTCCTCGTCGACGACGCCGATTCGGCTGCAGTGGTGGACGCGGTCGTTGCCGCAGCCAGCACGGGCTCGATCGGTGACGGCAAGGTCTGGACCACTGCTGTTGAGGACATCGTGCGCGTCCGCACCGGCGAGCGAGGGGCCGAGGCGCTCTGACGGTGGAAGCGAGGGCGGCCGGTCCGCCCTCGGGCGAGAGCCCGGTGAGGCACGCCCGAGCGGCCCTGCTCGCGCGCACGGACCTCGTCGGCACCGCGCTCCGCGAGGCGCTGGGGGAGCTCTACGACAGATGGCTGAGCGAACTGCTCGGTGACCCCGGCCCGGGCGCGGCCCTTGTCGCCGTCGGCAGCCTGGGCCGTCGCGAGACCTCACCGGGCAGTGACGTCGACCTGGTGCTCGTCCATGACGGGTCCCGGCCGGCGGCCGACCTGTCGGCTCTCGCGGACCGCGTTTGGTACCCCGTGTGGGACGCGGGCGTCGGGCTGGACCACTCGGTGCGCACCGTGGAGGAGGCCGTGGGGGTGGCCGGGGAGGACCTGAAGGCCGCGCTGGGCCTGCTCGACGCGCGCCATCTGGCCGGCGACGAGGACCTGACCCGCTCTGTGCTGGCGCGCACCCGGGCCGCCTGGCGCGCGGGGGCGTCCAAGCGGTTGCCGGAGCTCCGGGAGGCCGTGCAGGAGCGGGCCCGGACCGCAGGCGAGGTGGCCTTCCTGCTGGAGCCCGACCTCAAGGAGGCGCGCGGCGGTCTGCGCGACGTCCATGCCCTGCAGGCCGTCGCCGCTGCGCAGGTCGCCGACCCACCCGGGGAGGTCGTGCTGCAGGCCCACTCGGTGTTGCTGGACGTACGCGGGGAGCTGCACCGGCGCACCACCACGGCGGGCCGGCGCCCGGTCGACCGGTTGCTCATGCAGGAGCAGGACGGCGTGGCGGCGGCGCTCGGCTACCTCGACGCGGACGCGCTCATGGCCGGTGTCTCCGGGGCGGCCCGGACCATCGCCTTTGCATCGGACACGACGTGGCGGCGGGTGCGCCCGTCGCCGAGGCGCCGGACCCTTGGTCTTCGCGGTCCGGCCGGGCCGGTACGTAGGCCCCTCGCTGAGGATGTCGTGGAGCAGGACGGCGAGGTTGTGCTCGCCCGTGACGCCCACCCGCAGGACGACCCGGTCCTGCCGCTGCGCGTCGCCGAGGCCGCAGCCCGGGCGGGACTGCCGATCGCCCCGCACACCCTGGAGCGCATCGCCGGGTGCCCCGACCTGCCCGTCCCCTGGCCGCCAGCAGCGCTGGACGCCTTCGTCGCGCTCCTCGCGGCTGGCCCCGGCGCGGTCAGCGTGCTCGAGTCGCTCGACCAGTCGGGCCTGCTCGTGCGGATGCTGCCCGAGTGGGCCCATGTGAGAAGCAAGCCGCAGCGCAACAGCTACCACCGGTTCACCGTCGACCGGCACCTTGTGGAGGCCGCCGTGGCCGCAGCCGGCCTGACCCGCCGGGTTGCGCGGCCGGACCTGCTCCTGCTCGGTGCGCTCCTGCACGACATCGGCAAGGGACTGCCGGGCGACCACACCGACGTCGGCATGCTCGTCGTGGCCGAGCTCGCACCTCGGCTCGGCCTGCCGCCCGTGGACGTGGACGTACTCGTCGCGATGGTGCGCCACCACCTGCTGCTGCCCGACGTCGCGACGCGGCGCGACCTCGCCGACCCGGCCACCGCGCGGGCCGTCGCCGATGCGGTCGGGTCGGCCGAGGTACTCGAGCTGCTGCACGCCCTCACCGAGGCCGACTCCTCGGCCACGGGTCCGGCGGCGTGGAGCAGCTGGAAGGGTCAGCTCGTCACCGAGCTCGTCGCGAGGACGGCCGCCCTGCTCGCGGGCGCTCCGCCCGCTCCGCCCGCCCCGCTGTCGCCGCGCCAGGAGGACCTGATCACCGCCGGGGACTTCGCCCTGGACGTGGCCGGCGAGCAGGTCACCGTCGTCGCGGCCGACCGGCCCGGCCTGCTGTCGACTTCGACCGGCGTTCTTGCGCTGCACCGCCTCGACGTACGGTCTGCGTCGGTCTTCTCCCGGGGCCCCGTCGGCGTCACCGTCTTCCAGGTCAGCCCCCGGTTCGGGGCGCTGCCGGACTGGGCCGTCGTCCGGGACGACCTGCGCCATGCGCTGACCGGGACGCTCCCGCTGCAGGAGCGCCTCGCGTCGCGTGAGGCCGCCTACACCCGGCGTACACCGGTGCCTGCGGCTCCTGCGACAGTGCGACTGGTCGACGACGCGTCGGCGACGGCGACCGTCGTGGAGATCCGTGCACCGGATGCGCTCGGCGTCCTGCACCGCATCACCGAGGTGTTCCTGCTCTGCGGGCTGGACGTGCGCACCGCCCATGTGTCCACGCTCGGGGCCGACGTTGTCGATGCCTTCTACGTCGTCGGCCCGGACGGCGCGCCGCTGACGGACCCCGTCCTGCGGGAACGGCTCGAGGCAGACCTGCTCGCCGCCCTGTCCTGACGCCCGGGTCGCGACCGGGCATGCCGACTACCCTCGGACCGAACAGCTCCTGAGAGGCGCCTGCGTGTTCGACACCCTGTCCGACCGGCTCGACAAGGTCTTCACCTCCCTGCGAGGCAAGGGTCGGCTGTCCGAGGCCGACATCGATGCGACCGCCCGCGAGATCCGTGTCGCGCTACTCGAGGCCGACGTCGCGTTGCCCGTTGTCAAGGACTTCGTCGCCGCCATCAAGGAGCGGGCCCGCGGCGAGGAGGTCAGCCGCGCGCTGAACCCGGCCCAGCAGGTCATCAAGATTGTCAACGAGGAGCTGATCGGCATCCTCGGTGGCGAGACGCGGCTGCTGCGCTTCGCCAAGACCCCGCCGACCGTGGTGATGCTGGCCGGGTTGCAGGGCGCCGGCAAGACGACCCTCGCCGGCAAGCTCGCGAAATGGCTGAAGGCGCAGGGACATGCACCGCTGCTGGTCGCCTGCGACCTCCAGCGTCCCAACGCCGTCCAGCAGCTGCAGATCATCGGGGGCCAGGCCGGCGTCGACGTCTTCGCCCCGCATCCGGGGGCGTCGGCTGGGGGACCTGAGGGACCGTCCGGCAGCGGCGTCGGCCCCCCCGATCCCGTCGCGGTGGCCCGCCAGTCGATCGAGCACGCGCGGCGGATGCAGTACGACGTCGTCCTTGTCGACACCGCAGGCCGCCTCGGCATCGACGCCGAGCTCATGGCGCAGGCCGCTGACATCCGCGACGCCGTGCAACCCGACGAGGTCCTGTTCGTCGTCGACGCGATGATCGGCCAGGACGCCGTCGTCACCGCCCAGGCCTTCCAGGAGGGTGTCGGCTTCACCGGCGTCGTGCTCACCAAGCTCGACGGCGACGCCCGCGGTGGCGCAGCGCTGTCCGTGCGGCACCTGACCGGCCAGCCGGTGATGTTCGCCAGCACCGGCGAGAAGCTGGACGACTTCGACGTCTTCCACCCCGAGCGCATGGCCTCACGGATCCTCGGCATGGGCGACGTCATGTCGCTCATCGAGCAGGCGGAGAAGCACTTCGACGCCGACCAGGCCAACAAGACCGTGGCGAAGCTGCAGAGCGGCCAGGACTTCGACCTCGAGGACTTCCTGGAGCAGATGCAGCAGGTCAAGAAGATGGGCTCCATCACCTCGCTGCTCGGCCTCCTTCCGGGCATGGGGCAGATGAAGGAGGCGCTGGCACAGGTCGACGACCGCGACCTCGACCGGATCGCCGCGATCATCCAGTCGATGACACCCCAGGAGCGGCGCGACACCAAGGTGCTCAACGGCTCGCGGCGCCTGCGGATCGCGAAGGGTTCTGGCGTCACGGTCTCGGAGGTCAACAACCTGGTCGAGCGCTTCCACGACGCACAGAAGATGATGCGGCAGATGGGTGGCATGGCTGGTCTGCCCGGTATGGGCCGCAAGGCCAAGCGCGCACAGCAGGGCAAGAAGGGCAAGAAGGGCCCGGGCCGGGCTGGTGGCGGCCCGTCCAAGGCGGCCGGCAAGGGGACCCAGCCAGGCGCGCTGCCCGGCGGTCTGGCAGACGGAATGCCGCAGCTTCCGCAGGGGCTACCCAAGGGCTTCCAGCTGCCGGACCGCTTTCCTGGGCAGGCGCCGAAGAACGGCCCGGACCCGCTCGGACTGCGCCGCCCCAGGTAGGGCCGCCCCAGGTAGGGGGCCGGCCGCCCAGGTGTGGCCCGTCCGGGTCCAGGTCAGGAAGGACTGGGCCTGTCCGGGTTGTTCCCTTCTGCGCCCTCGGGCCGTATCGTCTCGCCACGCCACCCGGACCCGGGTGCGACTCCTGGACAGGACGCCGATGCGCCGCTCTCCCAGCTTGCTGGTCACCCTCCCTCTAGCTGCCCTCCTGCTCGGCTCGACCGCCGCTGCAGTTCCCGCGGACGCGAGTCCGTCCGCTCAAGGTTCGACCGCGCGCGCCGCTCGCTCC
>JANLPD010000367.1:0-12116 GCA_031367045.1 Frankiales bacterium
CAAGCAATCTCGATGATCACCTCGCCGGCCGCTTCGCTCAAGACCCGGTCAGTCTGCGTACGCCGAGGACGATGCGGCCGCATCCGAGGACGACTCGCCCGAGGTCAGTGGTCGAGCAGCTCGTCGGCGGGTAGCCGCGGCGTGCTGTGCGCGTAGCCGGCGGGCCCGAGCTCAAGCACCATCTGCGGATAGTCCCGTAGCAGCAGCGCGTCCCGCAGTGCCTGCCGAAGGAACGGCACTTCTAGCGGAGCAGTGGCGTACGTCGCAAAAACCCACTCGCCGGCGGCGCGTACCAGCATCCGTTGTAGTGCCTGTCCGGCGGACAGCCAGTTGCCCAGCTGGTCACCGTTGGTGACGAGAACGGCCATCCGGCCGGCAGCTCCTGGACGCTGGTCGTCCGCGCCCGCAGCACGGTCGGCCACGAAGGTGCGCCCGGGGAGCCGGCCGGTATCGCGGGGTAGCGGTGGCGCCGGGGGGACCGCAGTGATAGGTACGCCGTCCCGGCGGCCGCTCACAGCGGTGTCCACCCACCGTTCGATCTCGGCCTGCCACTGCTCGTCGCCGACCTGGAGCCGGTCAGCGAGCAGGGCGAGGTCGGCAACTGACCGGACGTGGTCGGGGTCGTCGACCCAGATCAGCCGCGCACCTTCGGCTGCGACGTCGGCCTCGAGCGCTGATGCCAGGTGGTCCGCGATGGGGACCGGAGCGAAGCCATACCGATGGGTGTGCCGGTGGACGACGGCCTCGAGCAACCGCCGCTCGTCGGGCGTCGGGCTGGGCCCCGGCTCGGCCGTGATGCGCGCGAGCAGCAGCGGGTCGTCCTTGACCGGTGCCGTGCTGACCTGTGGCGTCAGCGCTTTGCCGCGGAGCGCGATCCGAAGGTTGTAGAGGGCGGCGCCGCAGCTGATGACCAGCTCGCGGGCCTCCGGGTCGGAAACCCGCATCGCGCGCTGCGGGTCAGCGCGAAGCTCGAGTACGTCGCCGTCGAGACGGAACCGCCACGGCTGGCTGTTGTGCAGTGAGGGCGCACGTCCCGCGCTTGCGATGAGATCGCTGACCAGGTCGGGGGTGATGCCTGGTCTGAGGGGGACGTTGGGCTGGTCCATGGGGCACTCCTGTTCTTCAGGTCGTCAGCGCAGGCGGCGGAGCAGCGGGAAGCTCGGCTCGGCCGGGGTGAGCCGGATCTTCACATCGACCGCGGTCGCGCCCTCAGGTGTGGAGACAACCGGGTTGAGGTCGAGCTCCGCGATTTCAGGGAGGTCGTCGGCGAGCGCAGCGACCCGGAGCAGCATGTCTTCCAGGGCCGGCACATCACAGGGAGGTGCTCCGCGGTAGCCGAAAAGCAGCGGAGCGGCCCGCAGCGACCGCACCTGTGCTGCTGCGTCCTCGACGGTCAGCGGTAGCAGCCGGAACGCGCGGTCGGCGAGCAGGTCGCTCGCCACTCCGCCCAGGCCGAACATGATGAGTGGGCCGAACTGCGGGTCGGAGACGACGCCGATCGCGGTCTCGACCCCCGGCTCGACCATCGGCTGCACCACGGCACCGCCCATGTCGTCGCCCAGCCGGGCGGCCATCTCGGCGTAGGCCTGGCGGGCGTCCTGCGCTGTGGCGAGTCCCAGCCGTACGCCGCCACGGTCGGTCTTGTGAACGAGCGTGCCGGCGGCGGCCTTGAGGGCGACCGGTCCGTCGATGTCCGCTGCCGCCGCGGCGGCCCCTTGAGCACTGGTCACCCTGACGACGGGGGCGACGTGCACGCCGTAGCTGCTGACGAGCTCCGCGGCTACGGAGGCGTCGAGCCAGCCGCCGTCCGGAGACGCCGCCAGGGCAGCGTCGACGATCTGCCGTCCGGCGTGGCGGTCGATATCGCCCAGGATGGCTGTCCTGCCGACCGGACGGTCTCGCCACTCTGCGTAGCGGGTTGCGGCCGCGAGCGCCCTGGCGGCCGGCTCGGGAAACGCGTAGTAGGGCAGGGCTGGCCGGCCGACCTCGTCGCACAAGGGGGCCGGGATGGTGTCGATGCCAAGGAAGACCGCAACGATCGGAGTGCCGGGGTGGTCGGCGAGGCAGCGGGCGATGGCCGACGCGATGGCGTCGGCGGCGCCAGGACGCACGGGCGTGTAGACCGTGATGACGGCGTCGACGGTGGCGTCATCGAGGACTGCGCGCAGCGCCGCCTCGAAGGTCGCGGCGTCAGCGCCGGCAAGCAGGTCGAGCGGGTTGGCGACTGCTGCTCCGGCCGGGAGCAGCGCGGCCAACCGGTCCCGGGCCTGCGGACCCATTGTGGGGACGAGCAGCCCGGCTGCCTCGCAGGCGTCAGCGGCAAGCACTCCCGGACCGCCGCTGTTTCCGACAATCGCGACCCGCCGTCCACTCGGCAACGGCGCCCGGTCGAGCAGTGTCGCGACATCGAACAGCTCGGCAAGGGAGTCGACGCGGATGACGCCGGCCTGGGTGAACAGGCTGTCGACCGCGACGTCTGGCGTCGCCGCGGCTGCCGTGTGCGACGCCACCCCTCGCGAACCGGACACCGAACGCCCCGACTTCACCGCCACGACCGGCTTGTGGCGGCCCACCCGCGCCGCTATCCGCGCGAACTTGTGGGGGTTTCCGAAAGATTCGAGGTAGAGCGCGCACACCTTGGTTGCCGGGTCTGCCTCCCAGAAGGCGAGAAGGTCGTTGCCGGAGACGTCGGGCTTGTTGCCCGCCGACACGAAGGTCGCGATACCTACGCCCGTGCGGGCTGCGAAGGCAAGGGCTGCGATACCTACCGCACCGGACTGCGACATCAGCGAGATACCGCCGGCCGGCGGCAGCGTTTCGCAGAACGTCGCGTTCATGGCGACAGCGGTGTTTGCGATCCCCATGCAGTTCGGCCCGATCAGGCGCATGCTCCCGACCCGGCAGATGTCGAGCAGCTCAGCCTGTTGTGCCGCGCCGGCCGGACCAGCCTCGGCGAACCCCGCGGTGATGACGACCAGCCCGGCCACGTGTTGGGCGGCCGCCGCGCGCGCCACGTCGAGCACTCCCGCTGCGGGTACGGCGACGATGACGAGGTCAACAGGACCCGGCACCTCAGCCAGGCTTCGGTATGCGGGCTGCCCGCAGACGCTCTCGCCACTACGGTTCACCCCTGCCAACGCCCCGGCGTACCCGCCTGCAACGAGGTTCGCGAGCACCTGATGACCTAAGCCATCGGAATTCGCGCCGGCGCCGGCGACCACGACAGACGTCGGGGCGAGCACGCGGGTGAGAGACGCATTCCCGGCAACCCGCTCGCGCGTCCCGACGATATCGAGGTAGTGCTCATCCGGGGTCAGTGGCAGCTCGACGTGCACGGTGCCCCCGGCTTCGAGGCGGGTGGTGACCGGCAGGCCTGCGTCGCGGAACACGTGCAGCATCCGCGCGTTCTCCAGCAGGGTCTCGGCGATGAACCTGCGCACACCCTGCGCGGCGGCCGCAGACGTGAGGTGCTCGAAGAGCAACGTGCCGATGCCGAGCCCCTGGCAGGAGTCGTCGACGACGAAGGCGACCTCGGCGTCGGTCGGGTCGTCGAGGCGTTCGTAGCCGGCGACGGCGACGACCCGGCCCCCGAGCAGGACCTGGAGGGCGGCATGTCGGTCCGGGTCGGCGCGGACCAGCCTGGTGACATCTTGGCCCGCTGACGTCCGGGCGGCGGAGAAGAACCGCAGGTAGAGCGTCCGGGCCGACAGCCGGTCGTACAGATCGCGCAGCGCCGCTTCGTCGTCCGGCCGCACCGGTCGGATGCGGGCGATCGCACCGCTCCGGAGCAGAACGTCTGCCTCTGTGGGCATGGCGACAAGCCTCATCGGCCTTTCCTCCACCTCGTCGCTCCGGTCCGCGCTGGTGCGCGGCGGCTTCAACGGTAGAGCCGCCCGCCGGGGGTGGGGCAGCGGCGAAAGACTCCACCGTGAATGGACCTTGGTCCCGACGTTGGCCGGCTGAAGCGCAGTCTTCAGCGCCGACCGGCGCTGCGCGCCGACCAGCGGCCGTCCTCGTGCCGGACGTCAAGCGGCAGCTCGAAGCACGCCGACAGCCAGCTGGCGGTCAGAACGTCTGTCGCCGTACCCTCATTGAGGATGCGCCCGGCGCGCATGAGGGCGGCGTGCGTCGTGCTCGAGGGGAGCTCCTCGACGTGGTGGCTGACGAGGACGATGGCTAGCGCGGGCCGGTCGGTGGCGAGGGCGTCCAGGGCGTCGATGAGGTGCTCGCGTGCGGGCAGGTCGAGGCCGGCGGCGGGCTCGTCGAGCAGCAGCAGGTCGGGCGCCTTCACGAGCGCCCGAGCGATGAGCGCCCGCCGCTGCTCCCCGTTGGACAGGGTGTCCCAGTGCCGGCTCGCGAGGGCGCCGATGCCGATGACCGCCAGCGCTTCGCGGGCGGCGGCGCGTTGCAGGTCGGTGGGCTGCCAGCGAAGCAGCAGCCCGTTGGTGCCGGTGAGCCCGGTCAGGACGAGCTGCTCGCAGCTGAGCCGGCCGGCCGGCCGGTGCCTCCCCTGGACGTGGCCGATCCTCGGCCAAAGATCGCGGAAGATGTCGACCCGGCCGAGGCGGTGGCCGAGGACGTCAACCGTACCGGTCGTCGGGTGGTTCAGCGCGCCGAGCAGGGAGAGCAGCGTCGTCTTGCCGCAGCCGTTCGGCCCCAGCAGGGCCCATCTCTCGCCGGCGCGGACAGTGAGGTCGACAGCGTCCAGGAGCACTGCGTCGTCGCGGCGAAGGGTCACCGCGCGAACCTCGACGACAGCAGCCACCCGCTAGACGTTGCGCCGGTACTGGCCGCCGACCTCGAAGAAGGCGTTGCTGATCTGGCCCAGCGAGCAGGACCGGACGGCCTCCATCAGGGCGGCGAAGAGGTTGCCTCCCTCGCTAGCGGCAAGCTGCAGCTTTGCCAGCGCAGCAGGGGCTTCGCCGGCGTGGCGGGCGTGGAAGTCAGCGAGGCGCTCGAGCTGCGAGGATTTTTCCTGCTCGGTTGCGCGAGCCAGCGCGACGGTTGGCGCCGCGGTCTCGGAGGCCGGCGCGCGGAACGTGTTGACACCGATGATGGGCAGCGAGCCGTCGTGCTTGCGGTGCTCGTAGAGCATCGACTCGTCCTGGATGCGACCCCGCTGGTAACCGGTCTCCATCGCGCCCAGCACCCCGCCGCGCGCGGCGATGCGGTCGAACTCCAGCAGCACGGCCTCTTCCACGAGGTCGGTCAGCTCGTCGATGACGAACGAGCCCTGTAGTGGGTTCTCGTTGTCGGACAGACCCCACTCCTTGTCGATGATCATCTGGATCGCCAGGGCGCGGCGGACCGACTCGTCGGTGGGCGTCGTCACAGCCTCGTCGTAGGCGTTGGTGTGCAGGCTGTTTGCGTTGTCGTAGATGGCGCACAGCGCCTGCAGCGTCGTACGGATGTCGTTGAAGTCCATCTCCTGCGCGTGTAGGGAGCGACCCGACGTCTGGACGTGGTATTTCAGCTTTTGCGAGCGCTCGGCAGCGCCGTACTTCTCCTTCATCGCCACGGCCCAGATGCGACGGGCGACCCGACCGATCACGGTGTACTCCGGGTCCATGCCGTTACTGAAAAAGAACGACAGGTTGGGTGCGAAGTCGTCGATCGCCATGCCACGCTCGAGGTAGGCCTCGACGTAGGTGAAGCCGTTGGCCAGGGTGAAGGCGAGCTGGCTGATGGGGTTGGCTCCGGCCTCGGCGATGTGGTAGCCCGAGATGCTCACCGAGTAGAAGTTGCGGACCTTCTCGTCGATGAACCACTGCTGGATGTCGGCCATCGCGCGAAGCGCGAACTCGGTCGAGAAGATGCAGGTGTTCTGCCCCTGGTCCTCTTTGAGGATGTCGGCCTGCACGGTGCCGCGGACGTTCTGCAGCACCCAGGCCCTTGTCTCGGTGACCTCCTGCTCGCTGGGCTCGCGCCCCTTGTCGGTGCGCAAGGCGTCGAGCCGCTGGTCGATCGCTGTGTTGAGGAACATCGCCAAGATCGTCGGCGCGGGCCCGTTGATGGTCATGGAGACCGAGGTGCTGGGCGAGCAGAGGTCAAACCCGGCGTACAGCACCGACATGTTGTCGAGGGTGGCGATGGAGACGCCGGACGTCCCGACCTTGCCGTAGATGTCCGGGCGCAGGTCAGGGTCGCGTCCGTAGAGCGTCACCGAGTCGAAGGCCGTCGAGAGCCGAGTGGCCTCGCTCCCGGCGGACAAAATCTTGAAACGGCGGTTGGTACGAAAAGCGTCGCCCTCGCCGGCAAACATCCGGGCCGGGGCCTCGCCCTGCCGCTTGAAGGGAAAGACACCGGCGGTGAAGGGGAAGTAGCCCGGAAGGTTCTCGCTGCGTAGGAATCGGAGCAGGTCGCCGTGGTCGTGCAGGCGAGGGAGGGCGACGCGCGACACTTTGTTGCCCGACAGTGTCTCGCGCCGCAGGACGGTGTGGATCTCCTTGCCCCGGACGGTGTAGACCAGCTCGTCGCCGGAATACTCCTTCACCCTGGCCGGCCAGACATCGAGCAGCGCCCGGACCTCGGGCGCGACCTCGATGCCAGCAATCAGGGTTTCAAGCTCGGCGCCGTCCTGGACCAGCCCCCTGGCCGTCTCGAGGTGCTGGATGCGACGGACCGCGTCGGCCTGCTCGGCCGTCGCGCAGTGGTAGCCGCGCACCGCTGAGCTGATCTCGGCGAGGTAGCGCTCGCGGGCGGCTGGCAGCACGCTGGTCAGACCGGTCGAGGCCATGACGTCCACTGCGGCCAGGACGCCGGGCGCGATCTGCAGCCCCTTGGCAACGAGCTCGCCGCGCAGGTGCTGGTACAGCGCGGTGACGCCGTCGTCGTTGAAGCGCGCCGCGCTGGTGCCGAACACCGGCATCTCCGACCACTGCTGGCCGAAGGCTTGCCGGTTGCGGACCATCTGGCGCGCGACGTCGCGCCGGGCGTCCTCGGCGCCGCGGCGCTCGAACTTGTTGACTGCAACCGCGTCGGCATGGTCGAGCATGTCGATCTTCTCGAGCTGCGAGGCGGCGCCGTACTCAGGGGTCATGACGTAGAGCGAGACGTCGCAGAGCGGGACGATCGTCGCGTCGCCCTGGCCGATCCCCGGGGTTTCCACGACGACCAGGTCGTAGCCTGCGGCCTTGCAGGCGGCGATGACGTCGGCCAGGTGCTCGGGGATCTGGGCCCCCGCGGTGCGCGTCGCGAGGGACCGGAAAAAGACCTGGCTCCCGTCGAGGGAGTTCATCCGGATGCGGTCGCCGAGCAGTGCCCCACCGCCCTTGCGGCGGGTGGGGTCGACTGCGAGGACGGCGATCCGGAGCTTGTCCTCCTGGTCAAGGCGCAGCCGGCGCAGCAGCTCGTCGGTGAGGCTGGACTTGCCCGACCCGCCGGTGCCGGTGATGCCGAGGACGGGGACGACCCGGGCCGCTGCGGTCTCGCGGACCTTTGCGGCCAGATCGGGGGACCGACCGGCCTCAAGGACCGTGATGGCCCGGGCGAGTGCGGAGCCGCTGCCGCTCTGCAGCTCGTCCCAGTCTGGTGCGTTCTTGGCGAGGTCGATGTCGCAGGCCTGGACCAAAGTGTTGATCATGCCGGCGAGGCCGAGGCGCTGACCGTCCTGCGGTGCGAAGATGCTCACGCCGCGTGACTTCAGCAGCGCGATCTCGGCCGGCACGATGACCCCGCCGCCGCCGCCGAAGACCTGCACGTGGCCGGCACCAACCTCGCGCAGCCGCTCAACGAGGTAACTGAAGTACTCGACGTGCCCACCTTGGTACGACGAGATCGCGACGCCCTGCACGTCTTCTTGCAGGGCCGCCGTGACCACGGCCTCGACGCTGCGGTCGTGGCCCAGGTGGACGACCTCGACCCCCTGCGACTGCAGCACCCGCCGCATGATGTTGATGGCGGCGTCGTGCCCGTCGAACAGGCTGGCGGCGGTCACGAAGCGGACCGGGTTGACCGGTACGTGCAGGGTGGGGGCGCCCACTCGATCTCCTCGGTGTCAGGTCGGTACTCCACCAAGGTAGATGGACGTCCTCGTTCTTGGCTAGCAGAGCGACCGGGCGTCCTTGGGGTCAGGTCCGGGCGCCGAGGAGGTGCTCGAGCGCGAGCTGGTCCAGGTGGCCGAAGCCGTAGCCCCGGGCCCCGACGGCGTCGGCGTCGAAGTCCTCGAACGACGAGCGGTCGGCGAGCAGGTCGGCGTAGGACTCGCCGGGGGCGAGGGTGGGGACCGCGAGCTCGGGCACCTTGCTCGTGACGAGCGCCGCCTGCACCTCGGGGTCGGCGCGAAACGCCTTCGCCCGTTCCTTGAGCAGGAGGTAGGTGCGCATGTTGTCGGCGGCCGACGTCCAGACCCCGCTGCTGTCCTCGGTGCGCAGGGGCTTGTAGTCGAAGTGGCGCGGGCCGTCGTAGGCCGGCCCGCCGCCTGGTCCGCCGTTCTCGAGCAGGTCGACGAGGAAGAAGGCGCTGAGCAGGTCACCGTGGCCGAAGGTCAGGTCCTGGTCGAACTTGGGGCCGTGCTGGCCGTTCAGGTCGATGTGGAACAGCTTGTCCTGCCAAAGCGCCTGGCTGATGCCGTGGACGAAGTTCAGCCCGGCCATCTGCTCGTGGCCGACCTCGGGGTTCACGCCGACCATGTCCGCATGGTCGAGCGTGGAAATGAACGCAAGGGCGTGGCCGATCGTCGGCAGCAAGATGTCACCGCGCGGTTCGTTGGGCTTGGGCTCGAGGGCGAAGCGCAGCCTGTAGCCGCGGTCGACGGAGTACTGCGCGAGCAGGTCGAGGCCCTCGCGGTAGCGGTCCAGGGCGCTCCGGACGTCCTTGGCCGCATCGGTCTCCGCACCCTCGCGGCCGCCCCAGAACACGTAGGTGCTGGCGCCCAGCTCAGCGGCAAGGTCGATGTTGCGCATGACCTTGCGCAGCGCATAGCGCCGCACCCGCCGGTCGTTGCTCGTCAGGCCACCGTCTTTGAACACGGGGTGCGTGAACAGGTTGGTGGTCACCATCGGGACAACGAGCCCGGTCTCGTCCAGCGCTGTGCGGAAGCGCTTCAGGAGCTCCTGGCGGGTCTGCCCGTCCGAGCCGAACGGCACAAGGTCGTCGTCGTGGAAGGTGACTCCCCAGGCCCCGAGCCCGGCCAGCCGGTGGACGGATTCAACGGGGTCGAGTGCCGCACGTGTCGGGTCACCGAATGGGTCCCGCGCCTGCCAGCCCACTGTCCACAGCCCGAAGGAGAACTTGTGATCACGGCTCGGCGAGAGTGGCACGGCCTGCTTCTTGAGTTTTGTTGATGAGATGAACATAAGATGCCGAGGTGACGCAGTCAAGGCGCGCGAACAGTCCCGACGTACGCCGGCGCGCGTCTTCGGGGTTCGCCCGCAGCGGCGAATCGGTGCGTCAGGGCGCCGTGCGTGAGCACAACCTGGGCCTCGCGCTCCGGCTGGTGGCGGCTGCCGACCGCCCGGTGTCCAGGGCCCGGATTGCTGCTGACACGGGGATGACCCGGGCGACGGCCTCGTCGCTGGTCGACGCTCTCCTCGCGGCCAACCTGGTCCGCGAGGTGACGCTGCCGCCGACGGCTCGGCGGGGCCGCCCGGCCACCGGCCTCGTCCTGGCCGCGGGCGGGCCGCCCGGGCCCGGGGGTGTCGGGGTCATCGGGGGCATCGGCGTCGAGCTCAACGTGGACTACGTAGCGATGACCGTGGTCGACCTTGCCGGGTCCGTGGTCGTGCACGACGTCGTGGTCGGAGATCAGCGCGGGCGCCCGCCCCGGGAGGTGCTGGCGGGCGTGGCCTCGGCTGCCCACAGGGCGATCACCGCCGCCGCGCGCGTCGGCGTCGACGTCTGCGGCATGGCGGTGGCTGTGCCCGGGCTCGTCGATGCGGGGGCCGGGCGGTTGCTCCTCGCGCCCAACCTCGGCTGGCGCGACGTCGACGTCGTGCGACTGCTGACGCGCGGTCCACGGCTGGCCAGCTTGGCCGTGTCGCTGGGCAACGAGGCCGACTTCGCTGCCCTAGGCGAGCTGTCGAGCGCGGCGCCCGGTGCGCCGCGCAGCTTCGTGCTCGTCTCGGGCGAGGTGGGTGTCGGCGCGGGCATCGTGCTGGACGGCCGGCTCTTTCGTGGTGCGCGCGGCTGGAGCGGCGAGCTCGGCCACGTCACTGTCGACGCGGCCGGACCCCCCTGCTCGTGCGGTGCCCGGGGGTGTCTGGAGCTCTATGCGGGCCAGGAGGCCATCCTGCGGCGGGCCGGGCTCAGCGCGAACCGAACCTCGGTCATGGGCGGGGCGGCGACGGTCCAGAGCCTGGTGCAGCGCGCCGGGCAGGACGATCCTGCCGTGCTGGCGGCGTTGCGCACGGCCGCCGAGGCGCTCGGTATCGCGATCGCCGCTCTGCTCAACCTGCTCGATGTGGGCACCGTCGTCCTCGGCGGCATCTACGCGCCGCTGGCTCCCTGGCTGCAGCCCGTCATCGAGGCAGAGCTGGCGAAACGGGTGCTCTGGGCCAGGCTCGAACCGCCGGAGGTACACACATCCGTCCTCGGCCCGGAAGCCGCCGTCCTTGGCGCGGCGCGGTCGGTTGTCTCGGGTGTGGTGGCCGACCCGGCCCGGTGGCTGGCCCGTGGCACCCCGACCTCCTGACCCAGGACGACCCAGCCGAGCACCGCGTTACGGGATCGTTACGCATTATCCCGCGAGCAAGGCGCCACAGGACTTGTGACGCAGGACACCTCCCGATATGTTGCGGCGCACAACAAATGGCGCGGCTCAGCACGCGCGACCGGTCCACCGGCCGACTTACCGGCCTGGCTCGGTGCACGACCCATCCCTGAAAGGACCCCACGCATGCACACCAAGCCTCTGTGGACGGTCGCCGGCTCTGCCGCGATCGCGCTGCTGCTGGCCGGCTGCGGGAGCTCGTCGAGCCCCAGCGCCGTTGCCGGTGCCAGCTCCAGCCCCAGCGCCAAGGCCGGCAAGGTCGGTGTGATCCTCCCGGACGCAGCGACGTCCCCCCGCTGGGAGGCTAACGACCGCCCCCTGCTCGCTGCCTCGTTCGCGGCGGCCGGCATCAAGGCCGACATCCAGAACGCCGCTGGCGACAAGTCGAAGTTCTCGACCATCTGCGACAGCATGATCAACTCGGCCGTCAACGTTCTGCTGATCGTCAACCTCGACTCCGATTCCGGCTCGGCCTGCTTGAAGAAGGCCCAGACCGCCGGCATCAAGACGATCGACTACGACCGGCTGACCCTCGGCGGCGGAGCGTCGTACTACGTCTCCTTCGACAACGTCGCGGTCGGCAAACTGATGGGTGAGGGCCTGCAGAAGTGCCTCACCGATCAGGGCAAGACCACCGCCAATGTCGTGCTCATCAACGGTGACCCGACCGATAACAACGCCGCTCTGTTCAAGCAGGGCTACGTCGCGGCGCTCAAGCCGGCGGTCGACTCCGGCAAGTACAAGATCGTCGGTGACCAGACCGGCAAGTGGAAGGACAGCGTCGCGGGCACCGCCTTCGAGCAGCTGTACACGCAGAACAAGGGCAAGGTCGACGGCGTCGTCTCAGCCAACGACACGATGGCCACCGGAATCATCGCCCGGCTCAAGGCCAACAAGATCAACGGCAAGGTGCCGGTCACTGGCCAGGACGCCAGCATCGCGGGGCTTCAGGCCATCCTCTCGGGTGACCAGTGCATGACCGTCTACAAGGCGATCAAGAAGGAGGCCGACGCGGCCTCGCAGCTGGCCATCGCCCTCATCCAGGGCAAGGATGCCTCGTCGATCGCGACCGGCACTGTCATGGACACCGTCCTGAACAAGGCCGTCCCCTCTGCGCTGGAGACCCCCGTCTCGATCTTCAAGAGCAACGTCAAGCTTGTCATCGACGACGGCTTCCAGAAGAAGGCTGACGTCTGCACCGCAGCGTTCGCCAGCGCCTGCACGGCAGCCGGTATCTCCTAGGCAGGCATCTCCTAGCCAGCGGCCGACGGCTCGGCCCGGCGCGCTCTCGCGCCGGGCCCCTCCGCCAGCACCCCTCCGCCAGCACCCCACCGCCCCTTATCTTTGAGGCCCTGACATGACGATCGCGAGCACCACAGCCGTCGCACCCACCCAAGGCGCCCAGGCG